>JAFDYP010000196.1 GCA_018267355.1 Bacteroidota bacterium | reverse complement strand
AGCCCCAAAATGAAGTGATAGGCTCTACTTCAACGCCTCCTGCAGAAGATTGAAGCCCTCTGCATTATTAGGCCGCTATCGGGGCTTCGGATTGGCTGCTAGATCCCCGACACTCACGTGCCATTCTACAGCTCTCAGTTTTCCGATAACAGGGCTACTCGTATCATATACTTTACATCCCCTCCCTGATCGTCGCCAGTTTATCCGCATGCTCTGGCCTGTAGAAGAGGTTCATCGTCTCAAACGGAATCATCCGGCCATCGTCACTGACGATGTGTACACAGGATTTCTTGATAGCCCGTACATCAAAGTCGTAAGCATCCATGAAGTTCATGATGATAATGCGGAAGAGATTGTCATAAGAGAGGCCCGGCGCGGATATCTCGGGCAGGCAGCACATGAGGTGATGCAAGGTCTCTCTGACACTGTCCGTAGAGCGGCCGGTGGTGAATACCTGTAGCATGTGCTCGCGCAGCTGCTGGTCCTGCTCGTAGACAATAGTATTTCTGGATGCATTTAGCAATATATCGGGGTCTATCATATGCGTGAGCGGGTAGACGGTATCGCCGTACTTCAGTGCATAGGCCATGGTCAGTGCATCGGGATTACACGGTACGGGTATCAGGTCGTTCGGTTTGAATATATCACACTGTGCAAGGATCTGCTGGCGTATCTCCGTACTTGTCATACGGTTGACAGCCGGGTCAAAATCTATGAGTCTCCCGCTGACCTGCGTAGGCTGGAATGTCACTCCGCGCACGCATTTCTGCTTAAGCGCAAAATCTATTATCTGGCCTATCTCGTCATCGTTGAGGCCCTTCTCCAGCGTCACCACTAGCGTGGTGGACAGGTTGTACTTGTTGAGATTCGAGAGTGCTTTCATGCGCACCTCTGACAGATCCTTACCGCGCAGCTTCTTCAGTGCCTCGGGTTTGAATGAGTCAAACTGCAGGTATACCTCAAAGTCCGGCATATACGAGGCCAGCCGCTCGGTGAATGCCTCATCCGCAGCGATCTTCATGCCATTCGTATTGACCATGAGATGCTTGATAGGCTTCCGTTTCGCTATGTCCAGTATCTCAAAGAACTGTGGATGTATAGTCGGCTCACCGCCGCTTATCTGCACTACGTCAGGCTCTCCCTCGCTGCGCACGATCGTATCTAGCATCACCTCTACCTCCTCCGGCGTGCGGTGTCTGCCGTGAGTGGGAGAGGAGCCTGCGTAGCAGGTAGGACAGGTGAGGTTGCAGCGGTCGGTGATCTCTACCAGGCTGAGGCAGGAGTGCTGCTCGTGATCCGGGCAGATGCCGCAGTCATAGGGACAGCCCCATTTCGTTTCAGTGTGGGGCTTAAGCGGATATTCACTGGCCTTGTTATAGTTGCGTATCTGCTTGTAGTATTCTATATCCGTAGCTATCAGTACCTTTTGAAATCCATGCTCTCGGCACGTTTTGGTCATGTAGACATTCCCCTGCTCGAAGATGATCTTAGCACTTATCTGCTTATGGCAGGTCGTGCAGAGGCTGATGGTATGATCGTAATATATGTAGTCTTTTGTAGCTGGCATGGCTTCGTTTTATGGTTAAAGGTATTCTCTCCGTTGGTCGCTATGAGGCAGAAGCGCCCATCGCATCAGCCTGATAATGGTCTGAATGTAATACAAGATCCCTATCACGCAGGCTAGCTGTATAGAGCTCAAAATACCCAGAGTAAGATGTACCGGCTTGATGAAGTCTATTGCAAATCTGAAGATTAGGTAGAAGATCATAAAGAGCTTAAAGATGTCACCGCTCTGTAGAGCGGTGTTATACCCATTGATAAGATAAAGGACAAGCCACAGAATGAGCAGGAAAGCTATCTCATACAGCGCTATCGGATGGCGCATCAGGCCATCACCCAGATTCATACCCAGCATGGATGTCGTTTCTACACCGTAGGTAGGCTCAGTGATACCGGATGTAAAACAACCTATACGACCGATGATCATAGCCAGAATGATTGGGAAAGTAAACAGGTCTCCTGAGGAGCGCTTCTCTCCGATGATGAGCTTGGCTATCTCTACACCCCAAAGGCCACCGAGCAGTCCGCCCACGATCGTCTTGCTGCTGTAGAAGTATAGTAGCTTGTGCGCCGAGTGTGCAAAGGCATACGGATCTTCCAGCGCTCCCAGCATACGTGACCCGATGAAAGCTCCAAAGATCGCCCCAATGATGATCTTCACACGCGTCTCGTCAGACATATAGTCTGCTGACCGGGCTCGCAGGTATGTGAAGTAGCGGAACCCTATAGCAAAGGCGAGCATCTCAAATACAGGATGAAGGCTCAGGTGTATATCACCCACACGTATCTCTATAGGAAAGGTCATCTGGTTTTGAACATAGTAAAGTTTGCCGGTAGGGAGAAGTCGCTAACTATATTTCACAACAGGTCACAAAGCAGCACCTCCCAGGCAGGAGGAGAATCCCACGAGCAGGGTCACTCCGGCACTCGTGAGGTAGGCATTGCGCCTGGGCTTTTCCCCTCGGACTGCGAAGCTAATGCCTGCGGCAAAAAGCGCAACCACATGCAGCGCGATACACAGCATCATGAGCAGCATAAAACCAAGCTGCTCCGATGGGCCGCCACAGATTACTTTACAAACTACCCAGTAGACTGCCAATATGAATAGATTGGCAAGTAGGACTTTTCTTAGGTATGGCATAAGCTAATAGCATTTAAGTTCGTTTTCGAATATACAAAAGAATACTTCCTGCATTAACGCTCAGCGTGTGAATGCAATTGCATTAAATCTGTCACTGCCTACTTCAGCGCCTCCTGTAGTAAACGGAAACCCTCCGCATTATTAGGCCGTTGTAGGGCATAGACGATGTTGTCCTTTTCCCGCTCTGTGAGGTGAAAGCTCAGGGCGGCTTTCTGGCTCTGCTCATCTGCTGTATACTCAAAGGCGATCATTTGCACCTTGCCCATCAGTGACTCATTGGCATAGCCGAGCTTCTGGTCCACTACAAAATCTTCATTGCTCATCTGATTGCTAAAGATCGTACCCAGGGGATTGGTGATCATGGTGAAGAGGTCTTTTTTATCCTGGCTCAGGTCGTCGTATTCATGTCTGGCATTGTCCCTGATCTGTATGATCACTACACCGTCAGTATTCTCATTGATCCAGTCTTTGAAGGCACCCAGCACGCGGAAGGTAGCCTCATGGCCCACGTTGTCCAGCGCGCCACCATCCAGTATGTATACCTCCGGCTCGGTAGGCATCACAGAGTTAGGTAGGATCAGGGGGAAGGTAGCATTCATCCTCAGGGCGCTGAGCATGGTCAGGTTTTCGCCATGCTGCTGCTTGAAGAATGGCACGAAGTCTATCGCATCTACATCCATATTGCGGTTCGTCGTGTATTTGCCTACCGGCCGCATCATAAAGCTGACCGGCTGCGGACTGATAAAAAACCGCCTGGCGTCATTTGTGATCTCCGTGTGCATCACCATCAGTGGTATATGAGCCAGATATTCATCCTGGTAGTAGTCTTTGATGCGCTTGTCCATGATGTGGTCTGTATTGGCAGAGAGCTTGCGCTCCATCATATAGCCACGGTCTTTAAAGTAGAGCACACTATCCATATCAAACTGGTGGAAGGGTAGCAGGAGGTCATTGCTCATCAGCGCCACCAGGATCGGATTTAGCAGGTCTTTGGTGATATTGTAATAGTACTTCCGGTCCCAGATATTGATCGGATCTCCTTTGCTTTTGCGCAGATAGAGCTCACGCATATAGGCCGCACCAAACATACCGCCCGAGGCGCCCGATATCATAAAGGTCTTGTCAAAGAGCTGCCCTTTCAGCAGGCTGTCTGCATGCTGCATCACCACCGTGGCAAACCCCGCCGCGCGCATACCGCCACCGCTTACGTTGATAAAGACGAGCTTGGGCTTTTTGCCTGCAGGTAGGTGGCGTACATTTTTTTTACGCCAGTTGTCCAGTATCGTCCTGAAGTGGGCGAGATCATTTTGTATATTCTTGTTAGATGCTATCTCGCGAAAGTGGTCTATATCATACTTCGCTTTGGGCTGGTAGCTGATGCCGTAGGCGTGGCTCTCATAGCCCAGCACATCTACTTTGTACAGCGCATTGACAGCTACAAAAAATAACACGATAGTAGTCGTAGCCCACCCCTCGGCCCAGTACATCAGCACACCGAAGAGCGACATCACGATAGACAGGAAGAGGAATACACTCGCCGCAGCCGGTATCTGAAAGAGGTTATTCTCCATAAAGAAGCCGATACCGACGATCGCAAACAGCGTCACGATCTGTACAAAGAGCGCATTGGTATGATGCTGGCGGTAGATGAGCCTCACAGTCTCGGGGTGGTACCGCTCCAGGGCTGCTACAGTGCGGATGCGCAGGTTGTAGGCTATGTAGTGATCTGCAAACCGCTCGCCCTGATGCTCATTACTGATCTCCTCAGAGGCAGGCCGGAACCATTTCATCCGCCATCCGCCTTTCTTGCGCTGCTGCTCGGCCTCCAGCGCATTGCGGTTGGTAAAGGTGAAATAAACAGAGGTCAGCAGGAGTACGGTCACAAAGCCAATGGCAAAGCCCACAAGACTGAAAAATATTTTGGCAGTGGAGTAATTCTGGCTCTCTGTCTGAAACCGGACGATAGCCGTAAAATAGGTGATGAGGAAAGCGATCGGAATGATCGAGTTATTCAGAAAGAAAACGCCCATAGGCCGCTGAAACCGCGCCATAAAGCGGAATCGGTAACTATGCAGCATGTAGCAGTTCAGATTCCACGATATGTAGAAAGCCCCGAAGCCTATACCCACCAGCGTAAAGGCGAGATAACCCGTATGGTCCAGGTACTCTGGATCATAAAACAAATAGGGGGCGCCATAGCTGATACCCAGATTGCCGGCTACGAGAAAGAACAACAAGACCCAGAAGGCCAGTAATAGCTGGTACCGCTTCAGCGATACGAGGACCAGCTGTACCGGAAAAAAGTAATATATCTTCCTGAATATCTGCGGCAAAGGAGTGGTGTGTTTACGACTTCAAAGTTGTCGAAACTTCCTCTCTGTCAGTAGCTTTTTGACAATAATTATGCACGGGCAAATGTGCTTTGGACTGCTAATTTCCCTGCCACTCTATGGCACCTACACTATGCCGGCTACCACGTGTATAGTCATACAGATCGTCAGGGCGCTGTGTGGCAGGGTTGCCCTTATCACGCAGTGGCGAGTAGCTGCTGTCCGGCCTGTAGTCGTTATATTGTTCATTGTAGAATAGAGTATTGGTCCTGCTATTGTACACACAGCTATCATCGGCAGCCTGAAGGAGGTGAAACGTATCAATATTGGTTGTAAGGTTGCAATAGCTGAAATGTGCATTAAGCATGGATGGCGCGGGGGTGTATGCTATCTCATTATCCTGCGTACCTACTACGGCGCTGTTACTGATATTGATCGTAGTAGTATATGGACCTACTAGTGTCTGCTGATCTATATAGAGCAGGCGGTCTATAAGCGTGAGGGTAGGATTCTGATGGTTAGTATATTGGTTATATACATTGGCCATTGTGCAGTTATTCATAGTATAGGTGCCACCCATACCCAGTACCACCATTTGGCCGCCTGACGAGTGGATCAGGCAGTTGGTAGCCGTCAGGTTGGTTTGTATCGCTGTTAGCGCATTACTGGAGCAGTTGCGGATGATACACTTATCCAGTGTCACCGTAGGGGTAACGCTGCTGCTGTAGTTTCGCAGATCGCTGGTAGTGATCTGAGAGCTGGCCAGCAGGTCCAGCACATACTCATCAGAGACGCCAAAGGTAGACTGGTCTACGATCACGTGGTCCATATTGATCGTAGCTCCCCGGCTGTAGGTGATACCCAGCCACTGCCCCGGCGCATTCTGATAGTCGCGGCGGATATACTGAAAAACTATTGAGTCACTCCAGTCACCACCGTGGGCATTGAGGGTACCGTCCACAGTGATCACAGCATTAGGACCCATGAATATCTGTGTGCCCGGATCTATGTTTAGTACGCGACCTGGTCCGACAGAAAATATGGGTAGACCACCGTTTCTATTTACAATAATGTGTGGTTTGTCTTTATGCCAGGTAGTGCCTCCTATAGCCGCACTATCGCTAAAGTGGTAATACGCATTCTGCCCCATAGCCTCCAGCACTACGTTCTGAGTATTACCATTGGTAGTGAACTGTATCTGGTCCAGGATGACAAATGGATTATTCTGATTATTTGGGTTCACCGTCACCTCTACAAAAACATAGATACTATCGTGCGCCGGTATATCCACATTCGTAAACTCCGTGCCCGCCACACCATCTACATTGATCCGAAATTGGTTGCCCTGTAGCTGGAGCAGCTTGATATCTGATACCAGCAGCGACTTGCTCTGCGTATTGCGCACTTTAAAGTAGCGCGTGGTAGACCCCAGCGTGGTGAAAACAGTGTCAAAGGTCAGCGTATCGGTAGAAAATGACAAGGCCCCTGACTTAGCAAATTGCTCTTTGTGGCAACTATTCATCAGCAGGGCAGCGATCAATATCGGGACGATGACTATAAGGGCCTTGGCTATTTTCACACAGTGATTTTGAGCGATAAACGTAAGGAAAAAGAAATTATTACGCAGCGGGCTGTTTGCATTAGTCTGATGTCTATCGTCTCATGTCTCACATCTATTTCACCGCTATGCAGCTGATCTCTACATTCACGTCCTTGGGCAGGCGGCTCACCTGTACCGTCTCCCGTGCCGGGAAATCATCCTTGAAATAGCTGCCATAGGCCTCATTGACCACCGCAAAGTCGTTCATGTCCTTCAGGAAGATGGTTGTCTTTACGATATGCGTATAGTCCATATGATATGCCTTTAGCACACCGCCTATATTCTGCATCACCATCGCAGTTTCTCCCTCTATAGCTCCCTTGAATACCTCACCCGTAGATGGGTTGATAGCTATCTGGCCTGACATGTACAGGGTGCCGTTCACCATCACGGCCTGGCTATACGGTCCGATAGGGGCGGGGGCTGCTGCTGTGGGGCTGATATGTTTCTCCATGATTTAAAGTTGAATTATTTTAATTTAAGCTGCGTCTGAAATGTGCGTTTTGATGGCTGATAGCTCATTTTCTATAGACAAGCGCTCTTCCTCTATATCAAAATCATCTTGCAAGCCCAGCCAGAATTTTGGGGAGTTTCCAAAATACTTGCTTAGCCTGAGCGCTGTGTCGGCAGTGATCCTTCTTTTCTCTTTCAGGATCTGCGATATCCTGGTTTGAGGTATCGCGATATCCTTGGCCAATTTATAAGCTGAAATATTGAGCGGGGTCAGAAACTCTTCTAGGAGTACTTCACCGGGATGTATGTTCTTAAGCCTTTTCATTTTCTTATTTTTAGTGGTAATCCATTATTTCTACCTGCATCGCATTGTTATTGATCCATTGGAAAGCGATACGCCATTGATCATTGATACGGATGCTGTAGAAGTCTTTTAAATTCCCTGACAGCTTCTCCAATCGGTTCGCCGGAGGTATTTTTAGATCTGCGAGATTCACCGAGTTATGCAGCATCCTGAGCTTTCGCCTACCTGTTTGTTGGATTTCTACTGGTATTTTCTTTACACGTTCACCGTTCCAGATCTTTTCTGTGTCTTTGTCTCCAAAGGATAAAATCATACTGACGTGATGGATTACTAACGCCTAAGGTAAGTATTTTTTGCTGACAAATCCAATGTTTGTTTACATTTGGCGAAAAGTATCACGATGAAAGTACTCATCATAGGCGAAGATGACCGTTTCGCCGATCTCAGGGCCCGGCTGTCCACCAATCCTGCCCTGGAGGTGGAGCGCTCAGACGGCGATAGCGAGGAGGACTTCGATCTATATGATGTGATATTCGATCTCAATTTTGATGATGATCCTTCTAATATGGAGATCTATGCCGATCTCAAAGAGGTGCCGGTTTTCGTCAGCGCGGTCAAGCTTTCGCTGGCAGAGGCCGTCTACGCTAGTGGTGCCAAGGTGAAATGCCAGCTCTTTGGCATCAATGCCTTGCCTACTTTTATGGCCCAGTCAAAGTGGGAGGTGAGTGCCTACCGCAAATTTGAGATACCTGCACTCACAGAGCTGATGAAGGCTTTCAATATTGATTTCCTCACGGTAGAGGACCGCGTGGGCATGGTCAAGCCCCGCGTGATATTTATGATCATCAATGAGGCCTGCTATACCCTACAGGAAGGCACAGCCTCTATAGAAGATATTGATATGGCCATGAAGCTGGGCACTAATTATCCTTTCGGGCCGTTTGAGTGGTGTGACAGGATAGGTATCACCAGTGTATTTGAGACACTGGCTGCTATGTATGAGGATACGAAGGATGAACGCTACAAGATCTGCCCGCTGCTCAAGACCAAATACCTGAAGGGTGAGACCTTCTATCGCGCGCCCAAGAAAGAATCAAAGAAAAAAGGAGAATTGGATTTCTGATGATCACGCCCAAGATACGCGTACTAAAGCGCACCCAGATCAATGAAGCGAAGTGGAACGATGTGATCCGCACTGCCTGCAATAGTCTGCCCTATGCATACACCTGGTATCTCGATGCCCTATGCCCTAAGTGGATGGCGCTGGTAGTGGGGGAGTATGAGGCGGTGATGCCCCTGCCTATAGGTCGCAAGTGGGGGATGCTGTTCGTTTATCAGCCGCTGTTTAGCCAGCAGCTAGGCGTGTTTTACAAGCGTCGCAGTGACTTAATACTGGAGGCACTGATCAAAGAAGCACTCAAAAAATTCTTCTTTGTCAATCTGAATCTGAACTATGACAACCGCCTTACCTCACTGCCAGCCAAAACACTGGCAAAAAAGCGCAATCTCACACTTCAGCTCAGCGGCAAGCATTCAGCGCTGCAAAAGGGCTTCTCTGAAAATACAGTGCGCAATATCAAAAAAGGCCAGAAGGCCGGCCTCGTTTTCGAAGAGCTCAGCACAAAGGACTTTGCCTCTTTTACAGACTTCTACATAGCGCATACCGCAGTCAAGGATAAAACCTTCAAGACCAGGCATGGAGAGTTTCTGCATCGCCTTACTCAGCAGTTTGCTATCCATGAGTGCGGCAGGCTATATGCTGCCAAAACTCCTGAAGGCGATATCTGCGCCGGCGTGATAGTAGTAGAAAACGGCAACCGGATCATACATCTGCTCCCAGCAGCAGATGAGCATGCCCGGCAGAATGGAGGGATGCACTATCTGGTAGATCAGATCCTGGCATCCTATGCAGGTACAGATAAGATATATGACTTTGAGGGTTCTTCGGTGGATTCTATTGCCCGCTTTTACGAAGGTTTCGGCGCAGAAAATCAGCCATTCTTCATGCTGAGCAAATCCCTGTTCAAGCGCAGCAAGTAAGACCCTTGCCTCAGGCCAGCCAGCCCTCTTCCTCAGCGTGGCGCGATACGGATATGACAAACCACACCATGAATACAGCAAAAGCCGTCGCGGACACGATCTCTACGATGGTCAGCCAGTGATTGTACCAGTAGTAGTAGTAGCTATTCAGTGCGGCCAGTACGAGCATCAGGCGGATCACCTCTGCCCATACGGTCCATTTCTTCCGCTCAAAAATGCCACCGATGATCATGATAGACACAGTGAGGATCGAGGCAAAAAACCATTTGTAGAAAGTGGTAATGGAGGCAAAGTGATCCAGATAGACGATACTGCCCGCCAGTGCGATGATAAACTGTACCGTACCATACACACGAAATAGATCTGTGGTATCTGCATCATACTTTGTATAGGTCTCTTTGTTTACCTCCTGCACCGGCTGGAAGCCCCCCAGGTAGTCTGGCAGCCATCCCGGGCGGGCAGTGATCATACGCAGGCGGTCTGCCCATTTCATTTGCTTCATCTTCTCGCCCATCTCGGCGTAGTAGTGCAGATTGGCCCATACGGGATTCCAGCTCTTAAACTGCGTCGTGATGCCATAGGTGATCTCTTCAGCATTATCTTCTACGCGGAAGGTGCCAAACAGCCTGTCCCACACGATGAATACGCCCGCGTGGTTTTTGTCTATGTACTTAGGGTTCACGGCATGGTGTACCCTGTGGTGAGAGGGAGTATTAAAGATATACTCTATCAGCGGGTGCATCTTGCCTATGGCGCGCGTATGTATCCAGAACTGATACAGCGTATCTACACCGGCAGCGATACCAAATGTGAGCGGGTCGAAACCCAGGATCGGTAGCGGCAGGAAAATGAAAAACGCGATGAGGTTGTGTATCCATGACTGGCGCAGCGCTACCGAGAGGTTGTACTCCTCGCTCTGGTGGTGTGCCACGTGTGCACCCCAGAAGAAATTGATCTCATGGCTCAGCCTGTGCGCCCAGTAGAAGAGGAAGTCAAAAAGCACCAGGCACAGCGCAAAAGCCCACCACGTACGCGGCAGATGTGTGAGCGCAAAATGATTGTGCAAGT
>JAFDYP010000195.1 GCA_018267355.1 Bacteroidota bacterium | reverse complement strand
ATGGCAACAATTGACTTTCTGATAGTGGATGATAGTGATGCTTTCGTCAAGCTGACCAAAAGGACACTGCACAAATCAAAACTAGAATGCACCGTAAGGGAAGCGTCTAACGGCAAATTTGCACTGGATATGCTGTCAGAAAGAGCCACCTGCCCTGATGTGATACTGCTGGATATGAATATGCCCGTGATGAATGGATTTGAATTTCTGGATCAATACATAGACGAAGGCCGCTGCACCGACAATACCCTCATATATATGCTCACATCATCTGTGATGGAGCAGGACAAAATGAAAGCTGGAGCATATCCACAGATCCGGGCCTACTTTGAGAAACCTCTCTCTGCGCAAAATATAGAACAGATCATAGCGGACCTGACAGCGCAAGGTGCTGTGTGACTGGCACAGTTTTTTATAGTGAGATTTCATATTTTGCGATATGAAAAAAGTACTTCTCACCATCGGTTTGCTTATTCTTTCCAATACCTTTATGACCCTGGCCTGGTATGGTCACCTGAAATTTAAGGATATGAAAGGCTTTAATAATCTTGGCCTGATCAGTATCATTTTCATCAGCTGGGGAATCGCCTTATTTGAGTACTGCTTTCAGGTGCCGGCCAATAGGATCGGCTTTCAGGAAAATGGTGGGCCATTCAGCCTGCTACAGCTCAAAGTGATACAGGAGGTGGTGACACTTTCTGTATTTACCATTTTTTCCGTCATCGCTTTTCGCAATGAGACACTCCGCGTCAACCACTTCATAGGCTTTGGACTGCTGGTGCTGGCCGTCTATTTCATTTTCAAAAAATAGACAGTTATTTGTCTTTCAGATGAGTGCGAAGTTTCTATTTTTACTAATATGAAAACAAAATCAATCCTATTGATCCTTTTCGTGATCAGTATCTCCTGTGAAGCCATTGCTCAAACCGTTCACTGCAGATTCAAAGAATGGGGGCAGGTAAAGATGGATGAGCTTAAAATGACGGATTGTGATTTTGAGAAAGGGGTACCAGCTATGCTCATTCTGGACCTCGCAGATGTCAAATATAAACAAGACCAAAGCATATATAGCTCATCGATCAGAGTTAATACAGCATACTATCAGAGGTTCAAGATATTTAAGGATAAAGGGACGGGCAGGGTGCAAAAGAGAATACCTGTCACAGTGAGTAATAATGAGGAGATAAAGAACATCTATGCTATCAGCTACAATCTGGTAAATGGCGAGATCAGGCAGACTGTACTGGCACCGGATGATATACACAGGACTAAGCTCAATGACAGACAGGAAATTGTCACATTTGCAGCTCCAGGAGTACAACCGGGTAGCGTAGTAGAAATGGCCTATGAACTGGAGGAGAATGTAAATAATATGCTGCCACGGTGGTATTTTACCTCAGATATTCCCAATGCCTATAGCAGCATATCCGTCGGTTTCCTGGATGCGCTCGTCTACTATGTGCAGAAGCATAATGTAGTAGGTGACACTATTTTTGAAAGAAGGGAAGATTTTTCCTCAGAGGTCAAATATAAGTCTGGCTACTCTGCGGGCTATGCACTGCCGGGCACCAGACGGACATATACAATGTCTCATGTGCGCTCCTATGAGGCTGAGCCATATACAAACGCCAGCAGGAATTATACCTCGTGGATCAATTTCCAGTTTTCATATGCCCGCTCCCCTTTTGGTGAAAGTGATAGCTGGGTGTCATCGTTTGATAAATTTGCCGATAAGCTCTATTCCAATGATGATTTTCTGGGCAATCTTGCACTAAATCCGGTTCCCCGAAAGCAATGGAAGGCGCTGATATCAGATACAATGAACAGCGAAGAAAAGGCTCGTGCGCTATTTGAGTTTGTCCGGGCTAACCTATCTGATAATGGCAAAGGGGGCACTACTACCCGGAACACCAATAGCATGACCTGGAAAAATAAAACAGGCTCTCAAACCGAGATCAATCTGCTATTGATCAGTGTGCTGCGAGCCGCAGGTTTACCTGCGTACCCCATGCTGGTAGGTGACAGGAGATTGGGCAAGGTCAATCAGAATTATCCGATCTTTGCGGATTATACTGGCATAGACGCCCTGGTAGAGATCAGCGGTGACAAAAAGATAGTTTTAGACGCTTCTGAGAAATTCCTGCCCTTTGGCGAGCCACCACTAGACCAGATCAATACAATGGGGTGGGAGGTAAAAGGGCTCCATAACCATGACTGGTATAGTATAGGCGAGACTAGTCCGAGCAGGACGAATGTAATGATCACGGCCGATATGGACGATGAAGGTCAGCTGCATGGGGTCATAGATATCATATATACTAATCACGAGGCGGAGAAAATGATGGCACTGCGCAATGCCGGAAAGCAGAGTGCGACAGCCAATTATCTCAAAGTGATCCTGCCTAATGTGAATATAGAAGCCATATCCGATAGCGTATTGAATGATGCACATTGTTTTCGTCAGCAGGTTAAATTTACTATGCAGGTCAATAGAGATAACGATGATGATATCTTTATTTCACCCGGCAATATCTACGGCAGTAATGTAAACCCCTTTGTAAACATTACGAGGCGGGCAGATGTAGATTTTGGCAATACCGGTACGACTGTAGTGAGCATGCGTCTCACTTTGCCAACCTCATACAGGACTGATAGCCTGATGCCTTCATATATTCTGCGTACCAGTGACAGTTCTGCGAGCTACTCTTTTCGGAGTGAGGTAGAAGATGGTGTACTGGCTACGGTTAGCCGGCTCGATTTTCACCGGGCCTTTTACCCTGTAGAGGAGTATCCTATGCTGTTTGAGTTTGAGAAAAAGTACATAGATACGAGACAGCGCCCCGTCATCCTGCACAGAAATAAGTTATGAAAAAAAATATTCTGCTCATGCTGGTGGCACTCACTGCAAGGATATGTCAGGCAGGTACCCGCGAAGAACTATCTGTATCAACTATACCTGACTCTCTGATGCGTGGTGCGCATAAAGTGGTACGCAGTGAAGATTTTGACCTGTCTGTATCGAGCCCTAGTAAGATAGAATACACACTGCATAAAGTCGTGACAATACTGGACGAAATGGGTGCCGATGAACTGACCATCTCAGAGGGGTATGACAAATTTACGCGGATCAGAGAGATCCGCATAGTGATATATGACCGCAACGGAAAGCAGCTCAATAGGCATACGATAAGTGATATGCAGGATTATGCAGCCGGCGGGGCCTTCTTCTCTGACTACCGAATGAAGTATCTCAAAACTGCGGGAGGAGTCTATCCGGTCACGGCAGATATCACTACGACTATTCAGCGGGATGGAGTGCTGGACTATCCGGACTGGATCATACAAGAACCGGGTGAGGCTATAGAGCATAGTACATGCCAGGTCACTATGCCCCCATCAATGTATCTGCGCTGGAAGGCATACCATATAGACATCCACCCGGAGATAGATGATTCTCACAAGACATATAAATGGTCGGTAGCAGGACTCAGGGCCCAGCCCCCTATGTCAGGTACCTGGTCTTACAGGCATTATATGCCTCACATTGATTTTAGTCCTACAGATTTTGAGATAGATGGATATAAAGGTTCTATGGAATCCTGGGAGAAATTCAGCGCTGCTGTAGCGAATATGTGGAAGCATCAGAGAAACCTGTCAGATACGGTCAAGGCAGAATTGCGGCAAATGGTCAAGGATGCAAGGAATGATCATGAAAAAATTGCGATTCTATACAGTTACCTACAAAAGAACTTTCATTATGTCAGCATTCAGATGGGTACAGGTGGTATCATTCCTTTTGATGCGCAGAGTGTGCATAGCGAACGCTATGGCGACTGCAAAGCACTGAGCAACTATCTGTGTGCAGCACTTGAGGCAGCCGGAGTCAGTTCTACTCCTATTCTCATAAATGCAGGCTCCAGAGAGGCTGCCATTGATTCTTCCTTTTCAGCGAATAAATTTAACCATGTAATTCTGTGTGCCATGGCAGATGGACAGCAAGAGTGGCTGGAATGTACAAGTAGTGCCATGGACGCCGGGCATCTTGGTACTTTCACAGAAAACAGATATGGCCTCACTGTAGCAGCTCAAGGCGGGAAACTGGTCCGTACTCCTGCGTCTGCCGCGGAGAGCAATCCTTTTTTTATATCCAATGACGTACGGATAGGTGCTAATGGTGCGGCGTCAATCTCCACTCATATCTCCCTGGGCGGCGAGTATAGGCAGGAGTCTTGTACAGAGTTGTATATGGGCAAAGAAACAGAGCAGGCAGCTTATCTTTTCAAGAGACTGTGCCTGCGCCAGCCTGATGAGCTTGCACTAGGTACCCCCATAGATAGTGAGGCACGAATCGCTATGACTTTTACCGGTGCCGGAGAGCATGTTTATGATTTCCGTAACGGACCTAAGATGTATTTATCTTCCACCCGGCTGAGTAAGTGGTACAGT
>JAFDYP010000194.1 GCA_018267355.1 Bacteroidota bacterium | reverse complement strand
TCCCAGGCAAAATCCGGGTCCGTAGATTCATATACTTTATTGCCCCACCTGTCATATACCCAGATATGGAATGTTTGCAATGTGGTTTGGTAGCCGATCAGTTTGAAAAAATCATTGATACCGTCATTATTGGGGGTGAACGTATTGGGTACTACCATTTTTGACGAGTCCTCCGACACCAGTACAGTCACGGTATCGTGCAGTTCACAGGCCTGGCCGTAGATCAGCGTGACTGTATAGGTGGTAGATACCTGTGGCTTGTCATACACATCTGAGCTGCCCGTAGACCCATCTACGTATGGCACCCAAAACGCATTTTTCACAGGTACATTAGTGAATGCGTGCAGCTCCACAGTCTCGCCCCGGTAGATAGACGCAGGAGCGGTCAGCTGTACATAGGCATTGTATCCTGGTACCGTACCAGAGAGTACGGTGTCGCATCCCACAGCATCAGTCACTGTTACTACATAGGTACCCACACCTAGTCCACCTGCTACACTGGTCGTACTGCCATTGCTCCAGTGGTAGGAGAAGGGGCCATCATTAGACGTAGCTACTACCACCAGTGCGCCATTATGCTCTATAGAGCAGATGGTATCGGCAGGATTCATACGCGCAGATGGACCTGCTGTAGTCAGTACCGTGTCACGCAGCGTGTCAGCACAGCCATGACTGTCAGTGACTATCACTGTGATAGAAGAGTCGCCTGCCAGCGCGCTCACAGAGTCTGCCGGCGTAGCCTGTACTCCCTGAGACCATACGAAACTGTATGGAGGGGTACCTCCATGGCTCAATACCACGGCTGTACCGTCATTCTTGTGGCAGTGGTCGGGGGTCACATTCAGAGTATCGGTCAGCTTAGATGTCGGGCCCGCTACCACGATCGTGTCTACCACATTCGTACATCCGCTATTGCTCACTGATACATAGTAGGTACCGGCGGCCAGATGCGTCGCCGAGTCTGTATTATTGGTACTGTTGTTGCTCCACGTATATACGCAGCCGCCATTACAGTTGCCAGCATTCAGAGTGATAGATCCGTTTTGATCACCGTAGCATTGCTCAGGAGTCACTACTACATTATTAAAGGTCGGCGTGGTGCTATTGTCGGTTAGTATGATATTGCTGGTCGTGATACTGCATCCGGTGGTCAGATTAAACACGTTGGCATAATAGGTCCCCGGCAGTAAATTTCCAAGATAAGGTGAGCTGCCGGATTGCAGCAGCGTAGGTCCGTTAGCACTATAAAAATCTACCCGGAAATTAGAATTGGGATTGATAGTTATCTGTATATCACCGTTGTTCCTATTGCAGGACGGGTTGTGAGAGGTGCTGTTTACAGTAAAATTAATTGCTATCAGAGTCTTGCTGGCAGTCGCTGTACAGCCATTCAGGTCAGTAGATACCACTGCGAAAGTGTAGACCCCGGAAGTGGCAGTAGATACATAGAGGGGATTATTGGTAGAGGGGCTGGTCAGCGTACCTCCGCTCCATGAGTAGGTCGCCGTCGGATTATTGGCATTGGCCACCATGGTATCCTGACCACCCGTGCAGAAGGTATCCCTGGCTGCTACGATGCTGACGGCCGCAGCCGGGGTAGAAGCTATGGTAAAAGGTATATTTACCGAGTCCACTCCATCCCATACGGTCACTGAGCCGGTACCGGCAGGCTGGTTAGTGATAGTAGTACTGGTCAGACCGCTGGGGTACCAGTGGTACTGGTAGCTGCCCGTACCGCCTGAGGCATTGGCCGTAGCAGTACCGCTACTAGGGCCGCAGCTCGAGGTGGTCGTCACGGTAGCGGCTAGCGGCTGGGCATACCCGCTGGCGGTGAATAGCAGCAGGCTGGTCAGGCCCAGAAATATCTTAAAGCAGAGATTCTTCATCTTTGATTTTTACAGCAGAAAAAAGGATTTGTTACAAAAAAACCGCGAATAAACTTAGCTATAGCGCTAATTGTATCAAAAACAAGATACTAACACATAGACGGCCTATATATACAAATGGCTGCAAAGAGCGACACCCACCGGAAAGACCTACCTTTGTTAAAAATCTCCTGATACGTGAAACACGGCATCGCATCTCTCAGCATCATACCTATGCGGCAGGGCCCAAACCACCGCAGTGAGATGGTATCGCAGCTCCTCTTTGGCGAGACCTATGAGGTGCTGGATATCAAGAATAACTGGGTGCAGATCCGCTGCACGCTCGATGGCTACGAGGGCTGGATAGACGCTGCCCAGCATACCGCTATGCTGGAGAAGGATTTCCGCCTGGTGACCATAGAAAATGTAGGTGTGGCCATAGACCTTTTCTACTCAGCCACCTCTAGTGACAAGTCTGTGACTCTGGTCACGGGCGCCTCACTCCCGTTCTTTGACGGGATCAACTTCAAACTCGGTAAAGAAAAATACATCTACAACGGGCAGGCCGTGATGAGCGACCAGATACGCACCGTCAATATGCTGGAGAAGGTGGCCCTGCGCTTCCTCAATGCGCCCTACCTCTGGGGCGGTCGCAGCCCGCTGGGCATAGACTGCTCGGGGTTTGTACAGGTACTCTACAAGTGTATCGGCACCTGGCTCCCGCGCGATGCCTACCAGCAGGCAGAAGTGGGCCGCGTTATCAACTTTGCCGAAGAGGCTACCCTCGGTGATCTTGCCTTTTTTAGCAATGAGGAGGGGCGCATCACCCATGTAGGCATGATACTAAAGGACAAGCGTATCATCCACGCCTCAGGCCGGGTGCGCATAGATACCTTTGATCACTTTGGCATCTTCAATGCCGATACCAACAAATACTCGCACCAGCTAAAGATCATCCGCAGAATACTATGACCCCCATCGTGTTTTGAGTCGGGATGACTTTTACCAATCTGTTGTACTCCCCGTTTTGTGGCCTTGCAGACAACATGGGCTGAAAGGTTAAAAGTCGCGTTGTTTAATAAACCATCATCCTTCTATGGAAAATACGATCGGAAAGCCCATACGGGGAATCTATTTCTATTTTCTGGCACGATTTTTCCCATAATCAGAACGCCTTGATTTTTCCCTATTTACCGATGTTAAAATCATGATGGGAGCCGGTTTTTTTGAGTAACTTGTTCTTCATAACAACTTTTG
>JAFDYP010000193.1 GCA_018267355.1 Bacteroidota bacterium | reverse complement strand
AGGAAATGTTTAATTGCTATTTTTGAGGCATGAGAGTATCCGTCTATCGCAAAATGCACTTCAATGCGGCTCACCGCCTGGCGCGCCGGGACTGGAGTGATGAAAAGAATAAAGAGGTCTTTGGCCTGTGCAGCAATCCTAACTATCATGGCCACAACTACTATGTAGAGGCAAAGGTGACCGGAGAGATAGATCCGGAGACCGGATTTGTGATAGACATTGCCATTCTCAATGAGATACTGCGCACCGAGGTGCTGGAGCCGCTGGACCATTCTAACCTCAATGAAGATATAGCAGAATTTAAAACCCTCAACCCGACCGGAGAGAATATAGTAGTGGTGGTCTATGACCGTATACGCGCCAAACTGGATAGCAAGTACGACCTGAAAGTTAAACTCTGGGAGACAGAGCGCAACTACTTTGAATATCCAGCAGGTAATGATTAATTTTAATCATGCCTCGTACCGGTGCTTTTTCCCTGGTCTTTCTGGTAGTATCGCTGCTCACGGCCGCCGGCCTCAGTGCACAGATATGCCATTCTTTTGAGCCCGGCACTTATACGCACCGCTCCTTCAAAACCGAAAGTGCTGACTCCATCGGTCTGGCCCCCACCGGCAACTATGACCTGGTGTATCACCGCATCGCTGTAAAGGTAGACCCCACCATCAGATATATAGCAGGAAGTGTCACCTCTTATTTCCGGCCGCTGGTATCACTGACAGAGATGGCCTTTGACCTCACAGATAGCCTGTCAGTGGATTCTATCTACTACCACGGAGCGCGGCTGGCCACATTCATGCATACCGGCAATGCGATCACGATCGATCTTCCGGCGGCTGTATCATCATTGGATTCTGTGGTCGTCTTTTATAGCGGAGTGCCTCCTGAGAATGGTTTTGGATCTTTCATGACGAGTACCCATGACGATACGGTGCCGCTGCTGTGGACACTCTCTGAGCCCTATGGCGCCCGTGACTGGCTGCCCGGCAAAATGACTCTGACAGACAAGATAGACTCCCTGGATTTTTATATCAATGTGCCCGAGGGATTTCACGCCGGATCCAATGGCCTCATGACTGATAGTGTGATAGTAGGCCATACAGTCACCTATCACTGGCGGCACAGGTACCCCATAGCTACCTATCTCATAGGTATGGCTGTGAGCAACTATGAGGAGCGCACGTTTCAGGTAGCCTCTCCCTATGGTAATATCACATTGCTGAATTATTTCTTCCCGGAAGAGGAGGCCGACTGGCTGGCTACGGATAGCAATGTGGCTCATGCTATCCAGCTCTACTCAGCGTTGTTTGGCCCGTATCCTTTTATCAGGGAGAAATATGGTCATGCCCAGTTTGGATGGGGTGGCGGCATGGAGCACCAGACCATGAGTTTCATCGTGAAACCCGAATTCGAATTGATCAATCATGAGATGGCGCATCAGTGGTTTGGAGACAAGCTGACCTGTGAGAGCTGGTCAGAGATCTGGCTCAATGAGGGTTTTGCCACCTACCTGTCAGGTATCTGCTATGAGCGACTGGCGCCAGAGTGGTGGTATGCATGGCGTACTACTACACTCAGAAGGACCATCAGCGGTGAAAACGGGACTGTAATGTGTGATGATACCAACTCGGTAGCGCGGATATTTAATAACTCTCTGAGCTACTCCCGGGGTGCCTATCTGCTACATATGATGAGATGGCAGATAGGAGACAGCGCCTTCTTTGCTGCACTGAAAAGCTATGCGGCCGATACCTCACTGGTATACTCTTTTTCAAGTACTGAAGCCCTGAAGTCGCATTTTGAAGCGCAGAGCGCACAGGACCTCACCTGGTTTTTTGACCAGTGGTATCACACCGGCGGCTATCCCTCATATGCGCTGGACTGGTCGCAGCAGGGGAGCAGCCTGAGCATGAAACTCTCTGAGGCATCCAGTAATCCGGCATTCCCGTTTTTCAAAATGAAAGTGCCTGTCAAAGTTTATGGCAGGGATCAGGATACGACTCTGGTACTGGACCACACCAGCTCGGGTCAGGAGTTTACGGCGGCTGTGGGTTTTGCTATAGACTCTATACAGATAGATCCTGAGCTGTGGCTGATCTCTGCAGGCAACACTGTGAGAAAGCTACCTGCTGCAGATGCTGAAAATTTCATGCAGGTGCTGAGCAATCCTGTCAGGGACCAGATGACCATCTGGTATGACTCCAGAAACCTGAATCATGTGTCCATAAGCCTGTATGATATGGATGGGAAAAAAATCTTATCGGCAGATGTGCCGCAGGCCAGCGGAGATTACTTCACCACACCGGTCGGCTACCTGCCGGCTGCAGTGTATGTGGTAAAAGTAACCTCGGAGCATAAAACGCTGACACAGCGCATCGTGAAATTGTGACGGAACATTCCTAAAAGCCGTTAAAAACCAGACATTTAGTAGAGTCAGGAAATTTTCAAGGGCATCTTTCGTCTGAATAGTATGACAAATGTGCAGGAAATATGCCCTAGCACAGGTTTTGTCAGATAGATCAAAAACAATAAAACAATGGGTTCTTTCGGTATAATCTTGCTGCTGATACTCGGTGTGAGCTGGCTCGTGCAGGCGAGATTGAAATCTAAAATGGAGCAGTACTCACGCGTACCTTTTGCAGGCAATATGACCGGCGCAGAAGTGGCTATCAAGATGCTACATGACAATGGTATCTACGACGTGACTGTGCAATCAGTAGAGGGTAAGCTGACCGACCACTACAATCCTGCTGATAAGACGGTAAATCTCTCGCCGGAGGTATATAGCGGCAATAGTGTAGCGGCTGCAGCCGTAGCTGCTCATGAGTGCGGTCACGCCGTGCAGCACGCCCGTGCCTACTTCTGGCTCGGCCTGCGTACCTCTACTGTGCCGTTGGTTAGCTTTGCCAGCAACTGGGTGCAATGGATACTCCTGGCCGGTGCAGTGTTGTTGGGTTTTGCCGGTGCATTTGGTGTGACAGTATTGCTGATAGGTATTGGCCTCTTTGCGCTTACTACGCTGTTTGCCTTTATCACCCTGCCGGTGGAGTTTGACGCTTCAAACCGTGCCCTGGCATGGCTGGATAGCAGCCGTACTACCTCGCCTGCTGAGCACGCCCAGGCCAAAGATGCCCTGACATGGGCTGCTATGACCTACGTGGTAGCGGCGCTCGGTTCACTGGTCACACTGCTATACTACATCTCGATATTTACCCGCAGGCGGTAAGCTGAAAAATAGAATTTACTAGCTAAGGCTCGTTTACCGGATCACGGTCAGCGAGCCTTTTTCTACTGCGGTGCTATGGCCATCTATGAATGTGATATTCATCTGCCAGACGAAAATGCCCGGCTCTACCTTTGCTCCCCGGAATGTGCCATCCCAGCGGAAGTTGATATCATTGCTGCGGAAAACTGTCTCGCCCCAGCGGTCAAACACTTCGACATCCACCAGCTTTATAGACTTTTTATTGGCATAAAACTCAAAGTAATCATTGGTGCCATCATCATTTGGTGTGAAAGCATTTGGGATGAAAATTGAGTAGTTGGCTACGACTATTACAGTTGTAGTATCACTGGCAGTGCAGCCCGCATCATTAGAAACTTTGATCTGATACAGCGTGGTCTGCCCCGGTGCCGCGACAGGAGCTGCGCAGTCTGAGCAGCTCAGGCCATAGTCTGGTGTCCACCCGCTGCTCAGTGTACCGGAGTGCCCTGTCACGGCATAGGATAGGGTAGCATTATCTCCCAGGTCTATGCGGATAGCCGGTGTGGCCTGAATGGTAAAATCGTACACGTAGGCCAGGGTCGCAGACGCAGCTACCGAGCAGCCCTGTGCATCCGTCACGGTGACATCATAGGTGCCGGGACCGAGGTTTTGCTGGGAAGCAGCTACAGAGCCATCTGCCCATAGATAGGTATAGGAAGGCGTACCGCCTGCCGCCGTCAGGGCTATGCTGCCATGATCTCCCAGGCTGGCACACAGCGGATCAGTCGTGACAGGTGTCAGCGTGACCGCAGTAGGCTCGGCTACAGCAGTACCTGTAGTGGCGGTGCAGCCGGCATTGTCAGTGACAGAGACGGCGTAGCTACCTGCGGTCAGGTTACTGATATTCTGAGAGGTGGCCGTATTGCTCCAGATGTATGTATACGGTGCTTGTCCGCCAGATATGGTCAGGGTGATGCTGCCATCTGAGCCTGCATTGCAGGTCACCATAGCAGGAGTGGCCATCAGGTTCATAGCAGGTATGACTGTAATAAGCTGCGAGGCCGCCGCCGAGCAATTATTGGCATCTGTCGCGGTCACTACATAGGTGGTGGTAGTAGCGGGAGACTCGGAAATGGACGCTGTCGTGCTGCCATCGCTCCAGAGGTAGCTAGTGCCGCCCGTCGCATCCAGTGTAGTAGTACCTCCCACGCATAGCTGAGAGACGGCAGTAGTGATAGCCGGCACCGGGAGCGGATTGACAGTGACAGTAGCGGAGGTAGTGCCTGTACAGGAGTTAGCATCAGTCACCGTCACATCGTAGGTAGTCGTGCCCGCCGGTATCGGACTGATAGATACACTGCTGCTGCCTGTACTCCATAGATAGCTCGTGCCGCCGCCTGCTGTCAGTGTCGTGCCTGATCCTGCACAGACAGATACGGCAGCCGGATTGATAGTAGCAGTAGGGAGAGGATTGACAGCCACGGTAGTCGATGCTACAGCACTGCAGTTATTGGCATCGGTGACTGTCACAGAGTATGCTGTCGCCGCTGATGGCGATACGGCGATAGCAGCCGTCATATCCGTCGTACTCCACACATATGCCGTGCCACCGGATGCAGTCAGCGTGATGCTGCTACCTGTGCATACCGCCGGTGAGGCAGGACTGATGCCCGGTACGGGCAGCGGATTCACGGAGACGGTAGCCGTAGCGCTGGCGGTACAGTTATTGGCGTCGGTCACAGTAGCACTATACGTAGCAGTGCCGGATGGCGATACTGATGTAGCAGCAGTGATGTCACCGTTGCTCCAGCTATAGCTATTGCCTCCACCGGCTGTGAGCGTCGCTGCATCTCCGGCGCAGATGGCGGTGGCGGTTGGTGTGATAGATGCCACAGGTGCCGGATTGATGGTCACGGATGCTGAGGCAGCTGCGGAGCAGTTATTGGCATCCGTCACTGTCACATCATACGTGCCCGCCGAAGATGGAGAGACGCTCATAGCTGCTGTAGCATCCCCGGTGCTCCATAGATAGCTCACACCTCCGCTCGCGGTGAAGCTGGCGCTGGTGCCGGGACATATAGCAGCAGATGCCGGCGTGATGGATGGTGTAGGCAGGGAGTTGACCGTGACGCTACGCGAGGTAGATGCCGTACAGCTATTCGCATCTGTCACTGTCACTGTGTAGGAGGTCGTCCCTGCGGGTGATACTGTGATGGCCGCTGTAGTAGCTGTGGTGCTCCATGCATAGCCAGTACCACCACTGGCAGTGAGCGTAGTACTGCTGCCTGCACATATCGCTACCGATGCCGGCGTGATGGATGGCGTAGGCAGGGAGTTGACCGTGACGCTGCGCGAGGTAGATGCTGTGCAGCTATTAGCATCTGTCACCGTTACCGTGTAGGTGGTCGTCCCTGCGGGTGATACTGTGATCGCAGCTGTAGTAGCCGTGGTATTCCATGCATAGCCTGTGCCTCCTCCGGCAGTGAGCGTGGTACTGCTGCCTGCACAGATAGCTACAGAGGCTGGCGTGATGGATGGCGTAGGCAGGGAGTGGACCGTGACGCTACGCGAGGTAGATGCGGTGCAGCTATTGGCGTCTGTCACCGTCACTGTATAGGTGGTCGTCCCTGCGGGCGATACTGTGATGGCCGCGGTAGTAGCCGCGGTATTCCATGCATAGCCTGTGCCTCCGCCGGCAGTGAGCGTGGTGCTGCTGCCAGCACAGATAGCTACCGAGGCCGGCGTGATGGATGGCGTAGGCAATGAATTGACCGTGACACTGCGCGAGGTAGATGCCGTACAGTTATTGGCATCTGTCACCGTCACTGTGTATGACGTCGTCCCGGCAGGTGTCACTGTGATGGCAGCCGTGGTCGCAGAGGTACTCCAGGCATAGCCTGTGCCGCCGCTGGCAGTGAGGGTAGTACTACTGCCGGCGCATACTGCGGCGCTGGCAGGTGAAATAGCCGGACTAGGCAGTGAATTAACCGTGACATTGACCGAGGCCGAGCTGGTAAAGCCGCTGCTCTGCGTAGTAGTGACACTATAGGGAGTACTATTGCCAGGCGTGACAGTGATAGCAGCAGTCGTAGCGCCCGTACTCCAGGTATAGGTGCCGCCCCCGCTGGCCGTGAGGGTGGTGCTCTCTCCGGCGCATAGTGTCGTATTGCCTGAGATAGATGCAGGCGGGCAGCCACTCGGCGCCTGGCCCGGTGTACATGGACACTGATCATTGATGTCAGGTATACCGTCCCCATCGCCGTCAGCTGTACTACTGGCTTGTGTATTGGCTACCAGCAGCAGGCCATAGGGGTTATTATTGCCACCGTTAGGATAGTTGTACACCTGCACATCTATGTAATTGGTGCCCTGTATCCAAGGGCCGGGCAGCGTGATATTGAGCTGCGAGCCGGCAGAGAATCCACCACCGCTGATACCGGTACTGTTGCCATTGACAAATACGTCCGTGATCTGATTGTCTACATAGCCGGATAGGTATAGTACGTAGTTTCCCGCAGTGGTCACGCTGTTGCCATTGCAGTCAGTAGGTAGGTTCAGCGTGAGGCGAAAGTAGAGGTAGCCGTCGTTATAGTTGTTAGAGCAGGAGGTAGTAGTACCTGTTATCCAGTTGCCATTGTTGGCCGGAGGTGTCAGGCTGGCCGGATCTACCCATGATCCCGGCGCACAGTTGTTATTGATCAGCGCGGGCGTATAGGTCAGGCCCATAGGGTTGGGCGGATTGGTAGAGTACCACTGAGACACGGTCCATATAGGATCATAGCCGCCCGGTGTGCCCTGTCCGGTAGATAGCGTGCTCGGGTTAGGAAAGGTCTGCGCCTGAACCTTTGCAGAAAATGAACTTACAATGACAAGCAGGTATAGAAGATACTTCATAAATGGTGGTTATCGGGATGTCGGGTTTTAACAAAGACGTAAGCCCTCCTGGACACGATGCTCTCCGGTAAAATTTATTTGCTCTAAAAATACATCACGTATGCCTGACTTTATCCCTCAAAAAATACATGAACGCCCTGATTTTCTGTATTAAGCGCGAGGTCAACGCATCAGGATCAGGTAGATAAGTGCCCCTT
>JAFDYP010000192.1 GCA_018267355.1 Bacteroidota bacterium | reverse complement strand
GGCCGGTAGAAGAACCGGAGGAGGAGCCATAGCCGGAGGATCCGGTGCGGCCCATACCACGGCTGGAGCGCGAGGTAGAGATATCGTCAGCATCTTCATCCATTTCGCTATCTACGTCATATTCGTCATAGTTGTCATAGCGGTGATCGCTTTCATCTTCTCCGCGTCCCTGACGGCTGCGGTCATTGTAGTTTTGATCGTCACCGTATTCGTCATACTGGTCATCATAGTCATTGGAGCGGCTATAGTTGCCGGAGCGATCGTAGTTGCCGTTTGATGGTTCGTTATCGTCCCAGTAGCGGTCGCTATATTGACTGTTGTAGCCTCCGTTGCCACCGCCATAATTTTCTGACTGGCCATAAGATGAACGCCCTCCGCTCTGGCCATAGTCGCTCTGAGAGTATGACTGATTCTCACCACGGAAGCTACCCCCGCGATCATTGTATCCGCCGCCGGAGTATTGACCACCGGAGCCCATATTGCGGTACTGATCACGGCCCCAGTCACCACGGCCAGACTGCTGGCGCGGTGAGCCATAGGTGCCTGCGCCGTCGTTGTATCCAGAGTAGTCATTCCTGCCCCAGTCACCGCGGCCGCCCTGGCCCTGCTGCTGGTCGCGCTGTGAGCGGTTAGTATTGCGATTGCCATGCTGATCATAGTCAGAGTAGCGGTCACCACCTGAGTTGTAGCCGCCCCTTTCGTAGTCATTGTAGCTGCTACGATTGCGGTCATTCTGCCCCTGACGACCCGAAGATTGGCTATAATTATTGCCCTGCTGGTTCCGGTCATTGCGGTCATACTGTCCTTGGCCATATTGGTTTTGGCCACCGTACTGTCCCTGGCCCTGCCAGCCGCCCTGACCGTACTGGCCCTGGTTGCCTTGCCAGCCCTGATTGTACTGGCCACCGCGGTTACCCTGCTGGTATTGCCCCTGCTGATTACCGTATTGAGATCCCTGAGAGTTTTGGCCACCATGACCTACATATTGGCCGTAGTCATTGTAGTCCTGCTGCTGGTTCCACTCAGTCTGATTACCTTGCTGGTTGCCCCATCCCTGACGGTTTTCTTGTGTGCCGTAGGAGCCACCCTGATTGTATTGGCCCTGACCACCATATTGCTGGCCACCATTACTTTGATTGTACTGTCCGTATTGGCCTTGAGAACCAGATTGCTCTTTGGAGCCGGACTGACCTTGTGTCTTTTCTGATGATTTAGATGCTTTGCCGGAGTTTTTGGCTGCAGATCCCTGGGTCTCTGAGGTGCCCTGGGAGGACTCACTACCCATCATATCAGTTTGCTCTGCTTTGGTGCCGCTTTTGGCAGAGGTAGCTTTAGCATTTTGTTTGGAGGAAGTACCGGAGGAGGTCGAAGAATTTTTGGTGCCCTTGGCAGAGCTGCCCTTGGATTTGTCCTTGCTTTCCATGTTGTTTAGTTTTTATTTATTGGAATAAGGAATGCATCCAAAGGATATGCCACAGGGGTACTCAAACCAGATAGGATTGTGCTACAAATCTTTGCGGTAAGATGGGCAAAACATTGCAAGCTGCCTTGAGTAAAACAATGCTGCCTGTATAGAAAAGTGTATGTAGAAATAATACCTGAAGCGGGAAAAACCTTAGCCTATAGTTTAAGCAAGGAGGCTGATATTACTATTGGAAATTGACCAACTCTACATCAAAGATCAGGCAGGTATTGCCGGGAACACTACCGCTGCCATATGCTCCATAGCCCAACAATGACGGGACCAGCAATTTTGCTTTACCGGTCTTCTTCATCAGCGGTATCCCTTCCTGCCAGCCACCTATGGTATTGGCAAGGTTGAGCTGCACAGGCGTACCACTGACGGACTGATCAAATATAGTCCCGTCAATAAAATAACCAGTATAGTTGACCCAGACCGTGCTGGTAGCAGTAGGACTACCGCCTGTGCCTGCCTGCGTCTCTACATAGTAGAGGCCGTTTGGCTCTGCCACTGCGTTAAGCTGGTGATCACTGATATACTTCTTCAGGATGGCATCGTCTTTTTCGTTCTGGCTTTTGCCGCAGCCGAGCAGCAATATCAGGGGCAACAGGAACAGGTAGCTAATTTTGTGCATAGAAGCATTTATTTGACCGTAATATTATAGCAACAGGCCCAATATCGGCGTGTTTCTCGGTTAATACGTTTTAAATGAAGGTTTAATGACGCCACTACTCCTTCATCTTTAGCAATACCGTATCTGCCTCTACAAACTGCTTGTCAGTCACGAAGATTTCCTCTACCTCGCCATCGCTGTGCGCCTCTATGGTGGTTTCCATTTTCATGGAGCTCATGACGAGCAGGCCTTTGCCTGCTTTCACTTTATCTCCGGGCTGCACGAGCACCTTGATGACCTCTCCGGGCATAGGCGCCGCGTAGCCGCCGGCAGCAAGGGCAGCGCCCGGCTCCGGAAACCGTGGCACCTCCCTGAACCTGAAAGTACCATGAGCCGCACTCTGTACAAATATCTCGGTCCCACCACGCGCGATGTAATAGGATAGCCTGTAGCCATCTATCACGCAGGTGAGGCGGTGGCCGCTGACCTCCGTCAGGACAATGTCCAGTACTGCATCATTGATATACACTTCAAAACGGTTTTCACCGGCATATTCATAGGAGACGGTCAGTGGCTCTCCGGCGTATTCCAGCAGAAAGATCTGCGGTTGATAGCTGATATTGCGCCAGCCATTGAGTGACCGGGCAAATGATGTTTGTGCATGGCGCTGGTGCCAGTCATACAGTAGTGCCGCGATGGCCGAGTCGCGGCGCCCCCGCTCGCTTATAGATTTGCGATAGCCGGTATACTGCCGCTCTATCAGCTTTGTATCAAAGGATCCATCCGTAAAAGATGGATTCAGCAGGAGCTCCTTCAGAAAATCCTTATTGGTAGTGATGCCGAGCACGGCCATATGATCGAGGGCATATACCATCCGCTGGATAGCCTCGGTGCGCGTAGCGCCTCTGGATATCACCTTTGAGATCAGCGAGTCGTAAAACACATCTACCTCGCTGCCACTCACCACACCGCTATCATAGCGCACACCCTGGAGCTGCGGCTCATGCCAGTATAGTATCTCTCCTGTAGCAGGGAAAAAGTTATTCTCCGGATCTTCCGCACACACACGACACTCGATAGAGTGGCCGGATTGTCTGACCGTCTCGGCGCTGACGGTCAGCGGCATACCCTGTGCTATTTCTATCTGCAGCCTCACCAGGTCCAGTCCTGTGGTTTCCTCCGTCACGGGGTGTTCTACTTGCAGTCGCGTGTTGACCTCCAGAAAGTAGAAACTGCCGCTCTGGTCCAGGATAAACTCTACAGTACCCGCATTGCTGTACTCTATAGAACGAGCCGCAGCTACAGCCTCCTCACCCATCTGCCTGCGCAGCGTCTCTGTCAGTGATGGCGATGGACTTTCCTCTATTACTTTCTGATAGCGGCGCTGCAGCGAGCATTCCCTGTCATAGAAATGTGTATAATTCCCGTGCTTGTCACCAAAGATCTGAAACTCGATATGTTTGGCAGATGGGAAGTATTTCTCCATGAGCAGGCTGCCATCACCAAAGCTCTTAGTGGCTTCGCGGGAAGCACCCTCTATAGCTGCCTCGAGTTCATCAGCTTTGTTTACGATCCTCATGCCCTTGCCACCGCCGCCGGCAGACGCTTTGAGCAGGATAGGATAGCCTATTTTCTCGGCTTCTTTTAGCAGTGTGGCAGGGGTCTGGTCCGCACCATTGTATCCGGGCACTACTGGTACGCCGGCCTTCTTCATCAGCTCCTTGGCACCGATCTTGGAGCCCATAGCAGTGATAGCCGCAGCCGTGGGCCCGATAAAGGTGATGCCTTCATCAGCGCAGCGCTGGGAGAAGGATGCATTCTCGGACAGGAAGCCATACCCCGGATGTATGGCATCAGCACCGGTCTGCACTGCGGCTGCTATGATCTTGTCCTGTACGAGGTAGCTCTCTGAGGCATGTGTGCCACCTATGCAGACTGCCTCATCAGCTGTGCGTACAAACAGGGCATCTCTATCCGCATCAGAATAGACTGCTACCGTACTGATGCCCATATCTCGTGCGGTACGCATGACGCGTATCGCTATTTCACCTCGGTTCGCTATTAGTATCTTTTTGACCATGATCTTATTGATTGGTATGATTTGTATGATGAAAACACTAAGAAGCCTGTGCTGACTTGAATTTTTTATTTGTCAGCCTTTTGAAGACCAAGCTACTTTCGCCAAAATTTATCAGGAGACCGACCTCAAGGTTGTAGGCTTCCAGATAATTTATTCCTTGTGCGTAGTGCGCATCCTCCAGGTTCTTCTTTGCTTTCAATTCCACTGAAATGACTTCTTCTACTAAAAAATCTACCCGCCTATTGCCTATGAATCTTTGTTTGAAATAAACCGGCATTTCAAACTCCTGCTGAAACCGAATGTCACTCTCCTCAAATTCTATAGCCAGTGCGCGCTGATATATGATCTCAGGAAAACCATTGCCTAGAGCAGAATGCACTGTCATAGCGCACCTGATGATGCACCCGGTCAGTTCAGAATATTTACACTCCTCTTTTATCATTACTAATCATCGGAATCATAAGAATCAAACAAATCATAGACTACATTCTAAACACTCCAAACCCTTCGGCACCTTTTATCTCTGTGCGGTGTATGACTTGCAGGCAGAGCTTGAGATAGTTGCGCGTGTCGCGCGGGTCTATCACGCCATCGTCCCATAGCTGCCCGGATGCATACCAGGCGTTACTTTGCTTCTCTGCTTCCTTCACCATGTAGCCCGCCATTTGTTTGCCCTGTTCTTCGTCGTACTGTATGCCTGACTTCTCGGCTGCTGCGCGGCCTATGGTCTGCATCACGCCCGCCAGCTGGTCAGGGCCCATCACGGCGATACGCGACTGGGGATAGGAGAAGAGAAACCGGGGATTATAGGCGCGCCCGCACATGGCATAGTTGCCCGCACCGTAGCTGGCTCCGGTGATGATCGTGATGGCGGGCACCGTACTATTGCTCACCGCATTGATCAGCTTTGCACCATGCTTGATGATGCCTTCCTCTTCATATTTTTTACCGACCATAAAGCCGGTGATATTCTGCAGAAAGAGCAGCGGCGTATTATTCTGATTGCACAGTTGGATAAACTGAGCGCCTTTATTGGCCGCTTCGGAGAATAGCACACCGTTATTGGCCAATATACCGATGCGGTAGCCGTCTATATGTGCATATCCCGTGATGAGTGTAGCGCCATAGAGCGGCTTGAATTCTGAAAAATCAGAACCATCTACGATGCGCGCTATCAGCTCGCGCTGATCAAAAGGGGTACGCACATCTGCAGATACTACGCCCAGTATTTCCTCGCTGTCATATAGTGGTTCCTTGGCCAGTTGCGGATGCACCTCTTCGGGTTCATGGAGCTGAGCCACGATCTCACGCGCCAGTCGGATAGCGTCCATCTCATCCTCGGCCATGTAGTCTGAGACTCCTGATATCGTACTGTGCATCCTCGCGCCGCCGAGCGACTCCTCATCTGTGATCTCATTGGTAGCCATGCGCACGAGTGGTGGACCGGCGAGAAATACCTTTGCTTCATCTTTCACAAAGATGGCATAGTCTGACATGCCGGGTATATAGGCACCGCCGGCAGTACTGCTGCCAAAGACAACGGAAATGGTCGGTATACCCGCCTGAGACCTGCGCGTGATCTCCCGAAAATTGGCCCCACCGTAGTTGAATATCTTGGCCTGGTCAGGCAGATTGGCACCGGCAGACTCTACCATATTGATCATGGGCAGGCGATTGTCGCGTGCTATCTCGCCTATGCGCAGGCCCTTCTGCAGGGTGGCGTAGTCTACTGCGCCACCCTTGATCGTACCGATGTTTGAATTGAGCATGCAGAGGCGGCCGCTCACGAAGCCGATACCGGCCACGATGGTCCCGCCTGTACCAAATCCGTCCATACCCCAGCCTGCAAATGGCAGCAACTCCATGAAAGGAGAGTCCTGATCCAGCAGCAGCTCTATGCGCTCACGCGCCAGCAGGCGACCAGCCTTCTTCGTGCGCTCCAGGTACTTGGCCTCTCCCTGAAAGAGGGCCTCTTTTTGCTTGCTTTCGAGCTCCTTTATTTTCTCCTGCATCTGCTCCAGATTGCGCTGGTAGCTATCGGAGTTGCGGTTGATCTTAGATCTGAATACGGACATGGTCTGGGCGGCCACGGTTTAGGATGGCCGTGTGGAAAGTTAAATGCTTTTTGGAAAATGGCAGTTAAATTTCAGTAAGCGGAAAAGTACCAATGAAAACCTGTCTTACTCTTTGATAAACCTGAGGTTGCTGGAATGAGAACCATCAGCAATATGCAATAAATAGACTCCGGCGGCCAGGCTGGATATGTCCAGTTTTTTTCCAGCCACACTGGCGACATACTCTCTGCCTGTCGCATCTATTATTGTACAATGCATCCCCACCACATTCTGATTGAGGTATAGGGACGATACAGCGGGTACAGGATAGACCTCAATTTTTTCTTCGGCTATATTCTTCACCCCATTTGTCACTGACGCCGAATGAAAGAGAGCGCCCCGGTCGTAGAGTTGCTGTATCGCTCTGATGTTATTTTTTAGCACACCGATCTCAGAGAAGGCGAGAGCTGTATCAGGCGCAAAAGCTGTATTTAAAGCCATATCTATGTCTACACTCTCCCCTGATTTAAAAGTATCGATCTCTACAGTACCAATCACGTCCCTACCTGTCTGGATCAATGCAGAGTTGTTGTGAATTTCCGACCACTGTGTTGAGTCCTGCGGGTCTCCGGAATAGATGTATGAGGTTGTATTGCCCAAACCGGTATTACCGTTACCTGTGGAAGTAACCGCTGCACCATTATACCAGGCCCCCATCTGCATATTCCTGATCATATCGCAATCAGGTTCTACAGGTGTGCCATATCCGGCTATGGCAAATGCCCTAAGACGACTATTTAGGAAAGTAAAACCCTGTGCCACCTTATCCGCTCCGTATCCTAGTCCTACATTTGAGCAGGCTGGATCACCCATAGGGTCATATCTCCTACGGTAGATAAAATAGCTATTCAGACTGGTATCACAGCCAGCTACATCATCTGCCACACATTGTATGCCCGGCGCAAACCTGCCGGAAAAGCGCATGTCATGATAATCCTCATTTGCTCTGCTGAATATGGTGAAATGCAAAAAAGTCGTATTGAACAGCGGGCTATCAGGAGAAGCATAAAATGCATAGGCCATAATATGTATTTCGGCGTGTATGCGTGTACAATTGTAATAGCTCGCTGCCAAAGAATCATTGAGGACAAGGAAGATAGCCTCATCACCATAAATATCCGGATAGTCACCCAGCTCTGGTTCGTACAAGTTATTCCCGTTTAGGTCTACAAAAGGAGCTATCTTCTGCGGTTCACCATTTGAGGTATTTCCGTTTGCCGGCCACCCGGCAATGTCCGAAGGGACAATGTAATTCGGATCCTGATAGTGGCTACGATGATAGGAGATGTGCGCAGCGGTCATCTTAAATACTC
>JAFDYP010000191.1 GCA_018267355.1 Bacteroidota bacterium | reverse complement strand
TTTGGTCGGCTGAATGCCTACAGCAATACCGCCAGGTGGTGCATCCTAAATAATGATCCGGCTACAGCTTACAAGTTTCTGGAGATGAAGATGCAGCTCTCTGATAGCATCTCGTCAGATGAGATGAAGAAAAAGATAGCGCTCACAGAGACGCGCTACAGAGTGGCCGGCAAAGACCGCGAGATACAAACCCTGCAGGCAGAGAAAGAAATACGTGAGCTACAGCTACGGCAAAAGAGTGTGCTCAACTATATCCTGGTAGGTGGCTTTGTAGCGCTGCTGATCATCGGCACCCTGATCTACCGCACCTACCGCCAGACACAGAAAATACAGCAGCAGCGCATCAGCGAGCTGGAAACCGAGAAACAGCTCGCGGCCACCGAGGCCATCATAGAGGGCGAAGAAAAAGAGCGCAGCCGCCTGGCCCAGGACCTGCACGACGGCCTCGGAGGCCTACTATCCGGTATCAAATATTCACTGAATAATATGAAAGAAAACCTGATCATGACGCCTGGCAATGCGCAGGCATTTGAGCAAAGCATAGGCATGCTGGACCACTCTATCAGTGAGATGCGCCGCGTAGCGCACAACCTGATGCCGGAAAATCTTTTGAAGTTTGGGCTGGATGCGGCCATGCGGGACTTCTGCAGCGAGATGCAGCTCAACGGCATGCTGCAGGTGCACTACCAGAGCCTCGGGCTGAAAGATAAATCTATGGATCAGGGCCTCTCCGTCACCGTCTATCGCGTCACGCAGGAGCTGCTGAATAACATCGTGAAACATGCCGGCGCTACGCAGGCTATCGTACAGATAGCTGCTACAGACAGCCAGCTCACCATCACCGTAGAGGACAATGGCAAAGGGCTGGCCGATGAGACGATCAAAAGCGCACAGGGCATAGGCTGGAAAAATATCTACTCACGTGTACAATACCAGAAGGGTACGATCAATATCCAGTCGCAGCCGGGCAAGGGTACGTCTGTTTATATTGAATTTCCTGTAGCATGAAGGTAAAGGTGTATATAGTAGATGATCACTACATGGTGATAGAGGGTATCAAAGCCATGCTGCAGGAGGAGGCAGGCATAGAGATGCTCGGCCATGCCTACAATGCAGCAGCATGCCAGACCTACCTGCAGCACCATCAGCCCGATGTGATCCTGATGGATATCAACCTGGGAGATATGAGCGGCATAGACCTCTGCAAACTGGTGATAGAAAAATATCCGGCAGTGCGTATCATAGGGCTGAGCAGCTACAATCAGCTGAGCTTTATCTCAAAAATGCTGAGCCACGGGGCCATGGGCTACCTGCTGAAAAACGCTACAAAGCAGGAGATACTCACTGCGATAGACACCGTGCTGCAAGGCAAGCAGTACCTAAGCCTGGAGGCATCAGAAATGATAAAGAATGCACCTACAGATGATCTACCCGTGCTGACGCGCCGTGAGGCAGAGGTGCTGAAGCTGATAGCAGACGGTCTGACCAATGCGGAGATGGCAGCGCAATTATTTGTGAGTCCTACGACTATTGACACCCACAGGAAGCACCTGCTGGAGAAGTTTAACGCAAGGAATACTGCGATCCTGATACGCAGGGCTATAGACCTGCACTTTGTATAGATGGGATAGTGATGACCCTCACGCTACGGGTCTATGTAAAAGTCGTAAGGTATCCGGATACTGTAGGCTATAGCATGGCCATAGGCCCGCGTCGGGTCGAAGTGTAGCAGCCGCACCACACGCTCTGCCTCGGCATCTATAGCGGGGCTCACATGGCTGCGCAGCTCCACCTCTGCTACCCGGCCTGAGGTATCTATCAGTGCATAGATCAGTACGCGCCCGTAGATACCGGCAGCCTTGTCCTGCTCGGGGTATACCTTCTGCTTATTGAGAAAGTCGAACATGGCGGTCAGGCCACCGTAGTAGTGCGGCTCCGCTGTGTCGGGTGTATATATAGGTGTATTGTCCTCCACGGCGTCTGTCGGCGCTCCAAACTCTACCGGCACTACAGGCATGCGCCACATGGTAGCACGAAAATTATGCTCTTCTCCTGCCCAGCTATCCGGCATGGTAAATTCATTCTCCTCATAGCGCTTGCGGTCGCGCACCAGTACCTCGCGAAACTTGTATTTGCCGGGCTTCACATCTATGTAATAAGGCGTGTCACCTTTCACAGGGCCATACCTTTTGCCATTGAGATAGACGTAGCAGGTATCGTCTGCAGTATAGCGCAGGCGCGTCAGACCGGCAGGTATGGGACTGGTACTGCTTTGCGCAAAAGATACTGCACTAATGGGCAGCAGCAGGGATAATAGCTGATATCTCATGCAGCAAAGAAGATAAATACCCGATGAACTTCAGTGGCATATTTTTATTGGAAATCGGAAAGCCACGCCCCTATCTAAAGTCATCTTTGTCCGCCCCTGGTGGCTGCATTGATAAACAGCCACCATGAGGCCGCTTATCCCTCCACCTCTTTTTTGAGGCCGGCAAGTATTTTATCCCAGCCCTTTTCTGACCGTGCTAATCGCTTCTCTGCGCCCGGAGCGTCTCCTACATCATCGGCTATGGATAGCAGTGTCTGGCCGTTCTCATAGGTCAGTGTGTCAGTCACGGTAGATATATTGCCAGAGGCACCGTGGCCATTCTGCAGGGTGTATTGCAGAAACCTGCCGGGTACCGCGCGTAGTACTACTCCCTTCATCTCAAAGGGGATGATCCAGAACATACGGCCGCGAAAAGCTATTGGGCTACCTGCGGTAAAGGAAGAATATACACCGGCATGAAAAAAGTATTTGCGTGTCTGCTCCGGATCTGTGAGTGCCTGCCAAACACGCTCGGGCGTGGCATTGATCCGGATATGCTTATGAACGATATTGTGGCTCATGGGATGGTCTTTGATAGTGCCTATCAATGATAGTGCCATCCCCATATGGGGCATTATGCCCTGTCTGAGATATAGGCCATACAGAGGTCTATGGTGGCCTGGATGCCCTTTTTGTGTGTACGCTCTACCCCGTGAGAGGCAGCCACACCAGGTCCGATCAGGGCCACGCGATAGTCGCGTCCCGCGCGTAGCGCGGCACTGCCGTCGCTGCCGTAGAAGGGATACACATCCAGTGCATAGGGGATATGGTGCGCCTCGGAGAGATCTACCAGCTTCTTGCGGAAGTCATAGTCATACGGGCCGGAGGAGTCTTTGACACAGATGGAGCAGCGCACCTCGGTGCCCTCGCAGGCATCGCCGAGCACGCCCATATCTATCACGAGCAGGTCCCGCACTGTATCGCTATAACCAACCGTGCCGCCGTGGCCTACCTCCTCATAGTTTGAGAAAAATAGCTCTACCGGTGGCGTGAGTCCTTTTGCCTTGCACAGGCGTGCTATCTCAAAGAGTACAAAGCAGCCTGCCTTATTATCCATAAAGCGTGACTTGATAAAGCCATTCTCATACTCTCTGTAGCGCGGCTCGAAGGCGATGATATCGCCAATGTTTATTTTGAGCGCAGCGACATCATCTTTGCTATAGACCTCCTCATCTATGCGGATATGCATATTGTCTATGCTGCGGTGTGTGGTCTCTCGTTTATGATTGGCGTGAGCCGATGGATCATCAAAAAGCAGTGTGCCCGTGTAGACTTTGCCACTCAGGGTGATGATATTGACATACTCACCCTCGGCACTGGTGAGCAGCAGGCCACCCAGCGGGCTGAAGGTGAGCGTGCCGTCCTTTTTGACGCCCGATACGATGGCACCCAGTGTATCTACGTGTGCAGCTATAGCGAGCGTCGGCTTATCGCCCAGGGCGCAGCGTACGGCACCCTTGTTAGTGTACTCAGGCTTGTAGCCTATCAGTGTGAGGTGATCGTAGATATACCGGCAGGCCTCTGCCGTGTAGCCGGTGGGCGAGTCTATATTGACGAGTTCTTCGAGCGCTGTGTAGGATGTCATGAGAGGTAGATTTGAGCGATCAAAGGAATGAAAATAGAGGGAATGCGCAAAAGGTAAGAAATGCTAAGGGCCAGTTACTATATTTATGATC
>JAFDYP010000190.1 GCA_018267355.1 Bacteroidota bacterium | reverse complement strand
CTACCCACGCAGCGGATATCTTCATGTACCGTGCTATCGAAAAAATAAATGCCGCTGAATATGAAGGCCAGCGTATAGTAATCAAAGGGTGCGGAGACAAGCAGATAGACGCTGCCGCCTTCGTCTATATCACACAAAAGCTGGCGGGCACAGCGCGTGCCCTCATGTATGGTGAGCCCTGCTCTATGGTGCCGGTATACAAGCGTACCATTTCACAATAATTCAACGATTTTTTCATTCTGATAATAAGGGACTAAACCACATGTGGGTACCAGCGCCTTTATTTAGATCAAACATTTTATTTACTTAGAGCACTTGCTACGATCCAAATACATAATCCTGACTATCGCGCTACTGGCCATAGGCGCAGCTACTGCGAGTATCTATGTGGCCCGACCCACGTTGATCAATATCTTTTCTCAAAAGAGGGTAGAGACGCCGGGGTTGAGCTGGCGGCGCGATACGCTGCTCCATGTATATCCCTTTCACATAGATGGCACGCTCACCTTTGCCGGAGAGGCGGTGCCTCTCGATGAGGCTGATGTGCGGGAGCGCCTGGACCGCGAGCTGCAGATCAATATCTACCGCCAGAGTAATACGATACTGGATATGAAACTGGCTAACCGGTTCTTTCCCGAGATAGAGCGCATACTCACGGAGGAGCGTGTACCCACAGACTTCAAATACCTGGCACTCATAGAGAGCGACCTGCGAGACGCGATCTCTCCTGCAGGGGCAGGTGGATTCTGGCAGTTCGTACCTAGCACTGCAAAGCAATACGGCCTGGAGGTCAATGACATGGTAGACGAGCGCTACAATCTGGAGAAATCGACACGCGCCGCCTGCGCCTACCTGCGTGAGGCCAAAGATCGCCTCGGCTCGTGGACCGCCGCCGCGGCTTCTTATAATTTTGGTATAGACGGTGTGGCAGGCAAACTGGAGGCGCAGCATACGACTAACTATTATGACCTGGCTATCACCTCTGAGACATCGCGATATGTATTCCGCATGCTGGCCATGAAAGTGATCTTTGCAGATCCTGAGCGGGCTGGCTATCATATGCAGGTAGACGACCTCTACCAGCCTCAGGCATACACCACTCTCCAAATAGATACGCCCATAGTCAAGCTGGCCGACTTCGCAGATGCTAATGGGATCAAATACAAGGAGCTGAAGCTGCTCAATCCCTGGCTGCGCAATAGCTCTCTACCTAATAAGAGCAAAAAAACGTATTGGATCAGGGTTTTGAGTAAATAAGCTTAGACCCTTTTGATATCTGCACCTATAGCATTCAGACGGGTGTCTATGTGCTGGTAGCCACGGTCTATCTGGTCTATATTGTTGATGATAGATTTGCCCTCTGCAGAAAGTGCCGCGATGAGCAGGGACACGCCGGCACGTATATCAGGAGATGACATAGTGATGCCGCGTAGCTTGTATTCCCGGTTGATACCGATCACAGAGGCGCGGTGCGGATCGCAGAGTATGATCTGCGCACCCATATCTATCAGCTTATCTACGAAGAATAGCCTTGACTCAAACATCTTCTGATGTATCAGCACGGCCCCCTTGGCCTGCGTGGCCACGACCAGCACGATGCTGATCAGGTCAGGAGTAAATAACGGCCACGGTCCATCTGCTATGGTCAGCCCCGAGCCATCTATAAACTTCTGTATCTCGTAGCGCTCCTGGGCCGGTATGAAGATATCATCCCCTCGTACCTCCATCTCTATACCCAGCTTCTGGAAGACAGGCAGGATATTGCCCAGGTGCTCCACACCGCAGTTTTTGATATTGATCTCAGACTGCGTCATGGCGGCCAGCCCTATGAAAGAGCCGATCTCGATCATATCCGGCAGCATGCGGTGCTCAGTACCGCCCAGCGTATCCACCCCGTCTATCGTGATGAGGTTAGAGCCTACACCATGTATTTGGGCGCCCATCCTGTTGAGCATAGAGCAGAGCTGCTGGAGGTAAGGTTCGCAGGCAGCATTGTAGATCGTGGTTTTGCCTTTGGCCATCACTGCTGTCATCACGATATTGGCCGTACCGGTCACTGATGGCTCATCCAGCAGGATATAGGTGCCTTTCAGATGGTCAGCCTTGATCGAGTAGAAGCTGTCTTCTGAGTCAAAGTTGAAAGTAGCCCCCAGCCTCTCAAATCCGAGAAAGTGTGTGTCCAGCCTTCTGCGTCCTATCTTATCGCCACCTGGCTTTGGCATATAGGCCTTTTTGAACCGGGTGAGCAGCGGACCTATGATCATTATAGAGCCGCGCAGTGCCGCACCCTTCTTGCGAAAGGCATCTGACTGCAGGTACTCCAGATTTACATTGTCAGCCTGAAAAGTATACGTATCTGCATTGACGCGGTCCACCTTTACATTCAGGTCACGCAGGATATCTATCAGGAGGTTTACATCACGGATGTCGGGTATATTGCTGATCGTTACTTTGTCTGCAGTGAGCAGCACGGCGCAGAGTATCTGGAGCGCCTCATTTTTTGCCCCTTGCGGTACGAGTTCTCCTTTGAGCTTCCTTCCCCCCGTTACTTCAAATGCGTTGGCCATATGAGTAGTCAATAATTAGTTTTAGGTATAAAGACCATACAAATGAACGCAAAATCACTGCGGCTGCGGGCTCTGAGGGGCAGAGACTTGCAACAGTATTGTGTGGAGTGTACAGATTAGTGAAAGAGGAGAGAGGCAGACATCACCTTCCTTTCAGGAAATAGTAAAAGGTTTTCATGTATTCATTATTCAGCGCTATGAGGCCATATTCATCTTTCCACCAGTTGTTCTCATCAAACTGAGAGTCATGTGCGCCCCGCATGATGATCTT
>JAFDYP010000018.1 GCA_018267355.1 Bacteroidota bacterium | reverse complement strand
GTACGGCAGCAGGGGTAGCGTGGAGGGCGTCATCTACGCGGTCTTTCTTCTCTTTCATCTCTACCTCTGTAGGGGCACCGATGTAGAGTACTGCTACACCACCGCTCAGCTTGGCCAGGCGCTCTTGCAGCTTCTCACGGTCATAGTCTGAGGTGGTCTTCTCGATCTGAGCCTTGATCTCATTGATACGGGCCTTGATCTGCTCCTTCTCACCGGTACCGTTTACCACGGTAGTGTTATCCTTGTCTATGGTCACCTTCTCGCAGGTGCCGAGGTAGCTCAGGTCAGCGTTTTCCAGCTTGTAGCCTTGCTCCTCGCTGATAGCTATACCACCTGTCAGGATGGCTATATCCTTCAGCATCTCCTTGCGGCGGTCGCCAAAGCCCGGAGCCTTGACAGCAGCCACCTTCAGCGTACCACGCAGCTTGTTTACTACGAGGGTAGCGAGTGCGTTGCTGTCTACGTCTTCTGCTATGATCAGCAGCGGACGGCCAGCCTGTGCGGTCTTCTCCAGTACCGGCAGGATCTCCTGCAGGTTAGATATCTTCTTGTCAGTGATGAGGATGAACGGCTGCTCCAGCTCTACCTCCATGCTTTCGCTATTGGTCACGAAGTATGGAGAGAGATAGCCACGGTCAAACTGCATACCTTCCACGATCTTCACCTCTGTAGTCGTGCCCTTGGCTTCTTCTACAGTGATCACACCTTCGGTAGTCACTTTCTCCATAGCCTCAGCTATCATCTTGCCTATTTCGCTATCGTTATTGGCAGAGATGGTCGCTACTTGCTCGATCTTCTTATTGTCCTTGCCTACAGTCTCAGAGGCGCTCTTGAGGCTCTCTACTACCGCAGCTACGGCCTTGTCTATACCGCGCTTGAGGTCCATAGGGTTAGCGCCGGAGGCGAGTGCCTTGAGGCCCGGGCCTACGATAGCCTGAGCCAGCACAGTAGCGGTCGTAGTACCGTCACCAGCCTGGTCGGCAGTCTTGGAGGCTACCTCCTTGGTCATCTGGGCGCCCATATTCTCGATAGGGTCTTCCAGCTCTATTTCTTTAGCCACGCTCACGCCGTCCTTAGTGACAGTAGGTGCGCCAAATTTCTTATCTATCACCACATTGCGGCCCTTTGGACCGAGGGTTACTTTTACTGTATTTGCCAGCTTGTCTACACCCGCCTTGAGTTTATCGCGGGCATCACCTTGGAAAAGGATCAATTTTGCCATAGCTTGTTATTTGATTTTAGTTTTGTAATTAATAATGGTTTAGACGATCGCAAAGATGTCGCTCTCTTTCATGATCAGGTACTCGCTGCCATCGATAGAGATCTCAGTGCCGGCATACTTGCCATAGAGTACAGAGTCACCTACCTTGACTGTAGTTGGTTCATCCTTTTTGCCAGGACCCACTGCCACTACAGTGCCTTTTTGTGGTTTTTCCTTAGCTGAGTCAGGTATGATGATACCTCCCGCTGTTTTGGTTTCTGCTTCTGCTGCCTTGATGACCACCCGGTCTGCCAAAGGCTTGATCTTAACGTCTGCCATGTTTGCTTGAGTTTTTTTGTTTTATGATAAAAAATGGTTTGCGAAGGTAGCAATCATAAGTTATGCCAATGGGTTTTGTCTGATTTTTTGTCAGTCATTATGACAAAAGCTTTCCACATCCGGCCCGTAGCCACTGCTCCTACCCTGCCGGAGTACCTTTGCTATTATTTGAAAAAACAATACATTTGGCAGATATGAAGAAAGCTCTATCCGCTCTGGCCATCCTGGCAGCCATACTGTGCCTCCTGCCCTCCTGCAAGAAGTGCTATACCTGCTCTACTACCTGCTATAGCTGCACACTCCGCGACAGCCTGGGGGTAGCTGTAGACCACCAGGTGATCTGCTCAGACTCGCTGCATACCTTCAAGACTCAAAAAGACCAATACACCGCTGCGGGCTACAACTGTACGCAGACCACGCCTAATTACACCCAGGACTACTGTGTAAATGTGAAAGATGGATCTGACCAATACGCCCTCTACTACGAGGGTAATGGCCGGTATACCTGCAAGGAGAAGTAAGCCACCCAAGCCCCTCTGAATCTCACCCAAGTAGAGCCTTTAATACAGTTTTATATCCGTCTGCTTCTCTGCGTATCTGCGGTAATACATTTTTTGCGTTTCAGCGCTTTTGCAGTCAAATAGCTATTATGACATTTTGTCACTTTTGCCTATCTTTGCAGGCCAATAAGTGAGCAAATGAGCAGCAATTTATATCAGAACGACATAGCCTTTGAGCTGCAAATCAAAAAGATAGATGAATCCCGGCAGGGTGAGACCCTGACCGCCGCCCGCCCTACCGGCATCCGGAGCAATGGCAAGAAGTACTACATAGAGAGCTATGGCTGTGCTATGAATTTTGCCGACAGCGAGGTGGTAGCTTCCATCCTGGCCGGTGCCGGCTTTGATGCTACTACAGACCATAATGATGCCGACCTGGTGCTGATCAATACCTGCGCTATACGCGATAATGCCGAGCAGCGCATCCGCCACAGGCTCCAGCACTTCAACTCTGTAAAGAAGCGCAAGAAAGGCGCACTCGTAGGCATACTCGGCTGTATGGCTGAGCGGCTGAAAGAGAAACTGCTCGTAGAGGAAAAGATCCTCGATATCGTGGCAGGCCCTGACGCCTATCGCAGTCTGCCTGACCTGGTGCTGGAGGCAGAGACGGGACAGAAAGCGGTCAATGTCCTCCTCTCCCGCGATGAGACCTACGCTGAGATCAATCCCGTACGCCTCAACTCCAATGGCGTGACAGCCTTTATCTCCATCACACGTGGCTGTGATAATATGTGCTCCTTCTGCGTAGTGCCGCACACCCGTGGCCGTGAGCGTTCCCGTGACTGGCGCACCATAGTGGAGGAAGCACGCGACCTATATAATAATGGCTACCGCGAGGTAACTCTCCTCGGGCAAAACGTAGACAGCTACCGCTATAGTGACGACAATGGCCTGGTGGGCAAAAAGCTGGTAAACGCCAAGTACGATGATAACGTGGTGAACTTCGCAAAGCTCCTGGTGCTGGTGGCAGAGGTAGCCCCTGACCTGCGCGTGCGCTTCTCCACCTCCCACCCTAAGGATATGACTGACGATGTGCTCTACGCCATGGCAAAGTATCCCAATATCTGCAAGTATGTGCACCTGCCGGTACAGAGCGGCAATACCCGCGTACTGGAGCTGATGAACCGCAGCTACACCCGTGAGTGGTATATAGACAGGATGAATGCCGTGCGCCGCATCGTACCTGATGCCGCTATCGCTACTGATATTATAGTGGGCTTCTGCTCTGAGACAGATGAGGAGCATCAGGATACGATGAGCCTCATGGATATGTTCCGGTATGAGCTGGTCTATACCTATGCATATAACGTACGTCCCGGCACCACGGCTGCCAAAAAATATGAAGACGATATACCAGAGGAGGTCAAAAAGCGCCGCCTGGCAGAGGTCATAGAGATGCACCGCAGCCATACCCTGGCCAGCAATCAGCGCGATGTAGGCAAGACCTTTGAGATACTGATAGAAGGTGTATCCAGCAAGAGTGAGGAGCAGCTATTTGGCCGCAACTCTCAGAATAAAGTGATCATCGTGCCGCGAGGCAATTTAAAACCCGGTCAATACGTCTATGCCAAGGTAAACTCCTGCACCTCCGGTACACTGATCGGCGAAGTGGTAGAAGGTATGTAGTAATTAGTATTAAGTATTTAGAAAATACAAAACAATATCGCCGTCTCGTTGACAGTGGACCGTTGACAGACGACAAAGCAGACAAGAGATCATCTCAGGTCTCAAGTCTCACATCTCAAGTCTCATATAAATGGAAATTCAATCAATAAAAAACCGCTTCGGCATCATAGGCAACTCACCCTTGCTCAATCATGCCATTAGCATAGCAGAGCGTGTAGCAGGCACCAGCCTGACGGTGCTCATCACCGGTGAGAGCGGCGTGGGCAAGGAGGTTTTCTCCCATATCATCCACCAGCTCGGCACCCGCAAGCATAACCCCTTCATAGCTGTCAACTGTGGCGCGATACCGGAGGGCACCATAGATTCGGAACTATTCGGTCACGAGAAGGGTTCCTTCACCGGTGCGCATGACGCGCGTAAGGGATACTTTGAGACCGTGAATGGCGGCACCATCTTCCTCGATGAGGTGGGCGAGCTACCCCTGGGCACGCAGGCTCGTTTGCTGCGTGTACTGGAGACGGGCGAGTACATCCGGGTAGGATCCTCTAAGACTACGAAGACTGATGTGCGCGTGGTAGCTGCTACCAATGTCAATCTGCAGGACGCTGTCCGTACGGGCAAATTCCGCGAGGATCTGTACTATCGTCTCAGTACCGTGCCGATATATATCCCACCACTGCGTGAGCGTGGAGAGGACATCTATCTTATCTTCCGGAAGTTCTGCATAGACTTTGCCGAGCGGATGAAGATGGTACCCGTCAAGCTGACCGAAGAGGCACGCCAGCTCATACTCAAGTATCCGTGGCCCGGCAATGTACGCCAGCTCAAAAACGTAGCCGAGCAGGTATCCATCCTCTCTGTGGACAAGGATATCTCCGCACAGGAACTGATACAGATCGTACCCGACATCACGCAAAACAGGTTGCCTGTGGTCAAGGATCATATCTCTGAGGCCAGTGGCAACATGTCAGAGCGCGAGATACTCTACAAGCTCATCTTTGACCTGAAGAAGGATCTCAATGACCTGAAGCAATTCGTCTTTGAAGCTACGCAGCATGGCGGAGGAATGGCGATGCCACCGCAGATGGAGCGCATGGAGCAGCCGGTGTTCAACGGCTCTTCTTCTTATATCCAGCCAGTCAGCACGGTACCTGCCGTGATGCCTGCACAGCCTGCTAATGACGAGCCAAGCTACGTGATCAATGCGCCTAATTATGACGCACATGAGACCATAGAAGAATCTCTTTCGCTGGCGGATAAAGAGAAAGAACTCATCACCAAAGCCCTCAAGAAACACCGTAACCGCCGCCGTGATGCTGCGGCAGACCTCGGTATATCAGAGCGCACGCTCTACCGCAAGATCAAGGAGTACGATTTGGAGAAATAGACGATAGACGTTAGATATTAGATATTAGATATTAGACAATAGACCAAGGCACTATGCAGATAGCTATCACAGCGAGCACTAAACTGAAAGCAATTCTCACAACTTGTGGCCATTCCCCCTTTCAAAAGGGGGTGGCCGCAGGCCGGGGGATTCTGACTCTCTTGCTCATAGCAATAGCCCTCTCCGGCTGTAAGGTCTACTCCTTTACGGGTGCCTCTGTCCCTGCCGATGTCAAGACTGTGACGGTAGAGACCATCAGAAACCTGGCGGCAAACGGGCCTGTCTCCCTCAATCAGACTTTGACTGACAAGCTGAAGCAGAAGTTTGTGACGGAGGCCAGCCTCACGCAGGTCAATACCGATGGCGACCTGATATTCAAAGGCTCCATTACCTCTTATACCTTTTCCTCGCAGGCGCCTACCGCACAGGTGCAGTCGGGTGTCAATAGGCTCACCATCACCGTGCAGATGACCTATATCAATAAGAAATACCCCAAGGATAGCTGGAAGACGCCGGAGACCTTCAGCCGCTTTGCCGATGTGCCGGGTACGTCTAACCTGAATGATGTACAGGACCAGCTGATCGCAGATATCAGCAAGCAACTGATAGATGATATATTCAATAAGGCACTGGTCAAGTGGTAAAAGCAGTACAGATTCCTTAATATTACAATAGTGTCAAAGTCGCACATATATAAAACGCCGCAGCGGATCCTCGGCCTCTCTCAGGATGAACTGGAGAAGATCAAGGAGCAGTTTCCCTATTTCCATCCGGCGCGGCTGCTGGCACTGAAGCGTGACCACGCTGCCGGGCAAAATACAGACCAGCAGCTATCCAGCGCATCTGTCTTTAGCCACGACCGCAAGGCACTCTACGACTACCTCAAGAAGAAAAAGCAAACCGAAGCTCCTGCAGAGCCGATAGAAGAAGTACAATCCGTCACCGTACCTATACAGGAAGCATCAACACCACCGGTAGCAGAGGTCATCACACCTATGGAAGAAGTCCAGCAGGACACGTTTGCAGAGGAGACCGAGATAGCGTCTACAGAGTCCACTCCTGACGATCAGGTACTCGTAGAGCAAGAGGTAGTACACATAGCCGAGGAGCAAACCAGCACTATACAAGAGGAGGAGGCGATCGCAGCGACGGATACCATCACAGAAGAGGCTGCCCTATCCCCTGCCACAGAGCCACAGGAGGAGGAAGAGGAAGAAGACGATGCGCCATCAGAGATAGCGCCGGCAGATGAGCGCCGCTTTATCATAGCAGATCATACCTTTGATGAGTGGCTGGATCATTTCAAAAAGGGCAAGCACAGCGTGAAGAAGACTATAGAAGAGATACCGCAGGCCCGCCAGGAGGCGGCAGACGAGCTGGACCGGCTGATAGAGAGCAGCCTGCCTGCCACCTACTTCCACGACAAGCTGGAGTCTGAGACCCAGTATGCCAAGGGGCTTGAGAATTTTATCCAATCGGAGAAAAAGAAAAAGGCACCTGCGGCCAAGCCTACGGACTATAGCCTGGTCACTGAGACGTTGGCTAAAATATACGAGCGCCAGGGGCTGGTGGATAAGGCCATATCGGCCTATGAGCAGCTCAGTTTGAAGAATCCCGAAAAAAGTGCTTATTTCGCCGTCCAGATTGAAAGATTAAAAACCAAATAGAAATGTACGTATTCGTCACTGTCATCCTGATACTCATAGCTGTCCTGCTCGGCCTCGTGGTCCTCATCCAAAACCCTAAAGGCGGCGGAGTCAACTCTACCCTCGGTGGCGCCAGCCAGCAGATATTCGGTGCATCACGCACCACAGACGTAGTAGAAAAGACCACCTGGACACTCGGTGTATTGCTGCTCGTGATCAGCCTCTTCTCTGCTGCCCTGCTCCCAAAAGCCAGCGCAGTGACCGCTGCTACGCCTAATGGCAAAGCACCAGCAGCTAACACTGCTACTCAAAACGAGTCAGAGCCAGAAAAGCGTGCCCGCGAGATGGGTGCCGGTTCTCCGGTCAACCGTATTGCAGCACCACAGCAGCAACCAGCTCCTGCTCCAGCACCTCAGCAGAAATAATCTATTCTCAGCAAGATATTTCAAAGGCCTCCCTGATGGGGGCTTTTTTGTTTCCCCTCGTTCATTCACCCAATCATTTCCAGCCTTCGGCAAAAAGAGGAAAGAATTAACGCGCCTGCGGCTTTGCGGTAGCACCCATCTCACAGAGATACGCTAAATTCAGCGCCGCAAATCACCACCCAGATGAAATATACTGCGCTCTTGTGCCTCGTTGCTTTTGGCCTCAGCCTGTCTGCCCGTACGACCAAATCCGACTACCCTCCAATTGACCCCAAGGACATCTCCATCGTGCGCGATAGCTTTGGCATACCACACATCTTTGCCAAGACCGATGCCGAGGTGGCCTATGGCCTGGCATGGGCCAATGCCGAGGACGCATTCACCGAGACGCAGGACCTGATCTATACCGTAAAGGGCTACATGGGCCGCGCCAAGGGCATAGAGGGCGCCAAGGCCGACTTCTTTGAGCATGCCATAGGGGCGCGCAGGATCGTGGCGGAGCACTACGACCGTGACCTCACGCCGGCTTTCAAAAAATACCTCAACGGCTACGTGCAGGGCGTCAATGCCTATGCTGCCTCTCACCCCGAGCAGGTCAGGATACGCAGGGCTTTCCCCATCACAGAGCAGGACGTGTGCGCGGAGTATATCACCATCATGAGCTTCCTGATAGGCGTGCAAGGCCAGGTGGGCGATATAGTGGATGGCAAGTATGACAGCACCGCCGTAGACATGCACCACCCGCAGCCACCTATGGGGTCCAACGCCTACGCCGTAAACGGCAATAAATCTGCCGATGGCAAGACCTACCTCTGTGTCAATCCGCACATGCCTATAGACGGTATCCTGAGCTTCTATGAGTGCCACCTGAGCAGCGATGAGGGGCTGGACTTCATAGGCAATATGTTTTATGGTGGTACGAGCAATGCGATGGGCACCAATAAGCACCTCGGCTGGGCCTTTACGTGGAACTACTTTGACCGCGTAGATGTGTACCGCCTGGAGAATGACCCCGGGCACAAGCTGCACTACCTGCTGGATGGCAAAAGCGAGAAGCTGGAGAAGCGCCCCGTATGGCTCAAGGTAAACTGGCACGGCATAGTAGTGCCGGTGCGCAAGATGGCCTACTGGAGCAAATACGGCATGACGCTCAAGTCGGGCAAGTCTGACACATACTTCTCCGTGCGCTACCCTGCTGACTGGTATGTCAAGGCCGGCCAGCAGCTCTACGAGATGGCCAAGTCTCAGAACTACGACCAGTTCTGGCAGGCCATGCGCAGCAATCACGCCATTGCGCTATTCAACATGGTCTATGCAGATGACCGGGACAATATCTTTTACGTCTCTCAGGGCGCCATGCCTGACCGCCGGCACCAGGAGTACAACTGGGGCGGCATCCTGCCCGGCAATACCTCTGAGACGCTATGGACCGGCCTCGTGCCGGTAGACAGCATGCCACACGTCATAGACCCACAGTGCGGCTATGTTTTCAATACGAATAACAACGTGTATGATGCCACCTGCGACGGGCAAAATGACAACCCAAAGCGCCTGCCTGACTATGCCAATCAGCGCCCCGGTGACAATAACCGCGCAGAGACGCTCAAGAACTTCTTTAGGACGCATGACCGCGTCACGTTTGACCAGTTTCGTGCCATCAAGTTTGAGAGCCACCTGTATGCCAATAGCATTTTTATGAAAAGCCTGCAGCCGCTCTGGCAGCTCGATGCGGGCAAATATCCCGACATCTCAAACTACATCGCCACGCTCAAAGACTGGGACCGCAATACAGACACCGCCTCTACGGGCATCACCTGCTTTGGCTGCTTCATAGACCAGATGTGGCACAAGCGCGGCTATGACGATGAGCAGTTTGCCATGGGCTTCCCGCTCACAGAGCAGGACGCCGTGCAGTACCTGCGCGATGCCCAGCAGTATATGCTCAGCAACTTTGGCTCGATCAATGTCAAGTGGGGATCGGTACACAAGCTGCGCCGTGGCAATAAGGCCGTGCCGGTGGGCAGCTTTGCAGACATGCTCTCCCCCAGCTACCCCAAGCCGCACACCTACAATGGCAAGACGGAGTTTAACCCTGAGTATGGAGACACCTATACCATGTTTGTAAAGTATGGCAAGGACGGCGCTGAGAGCATCGAGAGCCTCCAGCCTGTGGGCAATAGCCTCGACCCCACCTCACCGCACTACAATGACCAGATGGAGCGCTTTGCCGCACACCGGACGAGGTACCAGACCTTTGACCGCAGCTACTGGCTCAAACACTCTGAGAATATCTACAGGCCGTCGTTTAAGTAGAGACTTATCCTCGAACTGGTTCTTAGGTCAAAAGGCAAAACAGCGCTTATGATCTCGTTTTTAACCCCTCTATTCCGAAGCCTCGGAACTCCCCTGAATCAGGGGAGACTTAAACAGCCGTTGCACTCATATCTATTTGTATTAAAGCCTCCCTATTTTAGGGAGGTTTGGAGGGTAAGGCAGAGAAACACGCTGAGCAGATCTACAGGCCGTCGTTTAAGTGATGATAGACTGAGCAGCCCTCACCAGCACATCGGCTATATCCATCCCTTTGGTCCCGCTCCGCTCCACCAGCTCGCTCACATGCAGCGGCAGTATGTGGCGGTAGTCCTTTGCCCGCTCTGACCATAGGTCGTAGGCACCGGCATCGGGATATAACGTCACCTTGCGGCCACGCAGCGGCAGGAGCTTATCTTCATTCAGCAGCTCCTTGCCACCAGCGGCCATCCACAGCACATCCGGACGGTAGAGGCTGGCTATCACAGCGCTCTTTTCACTCTCTACGATGCCCACTGCTGCGTGCTCATCCCAGGCCAGCAGTTGCTCGCCAAAGAGGCATTGCTTTAGCTGAAAATCCTCCAGCTCCAGCACGCTATGCACCCACGAGATATGAGAGAATGGCTCCCGCACACGGCGGCCTGTGGTGCGGTCGTAGAGCATGATCTTGCCCGTACGTACGCGCTGCGCCACATCTACCTGCCAGAAGACCGTAGCCCCCGGCCATCGCGCCGAGGTGCCGAGGCGGTACTGGAGTATCTTACGGTTCACCACTGCCCTGTCGCGGCCCAGTGTGTAGAGGTACTGCACGAAGTTGTTTTCCGCAAAGCGGATATGGCTGCCGCGGTAGATGTCGTGCGGGATGTAGGAGATGCGCTGCTCCTCCTGCTGCTGTACCTGCACTACAGGCTGCACTACAGGCACTGTCTTCACCACCGGCTGCGCCGGAAAATCCCCCTTCACCGCCGGAGGAATGGCGGCCTTGTTATCGCTTCGCAAAACAGGCTGCAATGCCCGCTGATCGCGGAAATAATGTGCTGGAGGATAATGATACCTGCACGTCTCGATGCGCTCGCAGCGGCCCACATGGTCTGCCAGATAGGCCCCCGTCTCCACAGAGACATAGCGGGTAAACTTGCGCTTATGCCCGCACTTCGGACAAGCATAGCGATTAGAGAGGCCTTTGTACTTTTCTAGTTTGTAGGAGTAGGTCATAGGGATTAATGAATAGTGATTAATGAATAGAGAATAATGGAAAGGCATGGTACCTGTCGTCATGGCGAGGAGGCACGACGTGGAGGGTTGTTCCGCTGTTCCGCGTTCCGTTTTACAGGTAAACAGAACGCGGAACGACGGAACGGGTCGTTGTAGGAAGTTGTGTACTGGCTTATATTTGTTTTTATTATTGATAATAGAAGACAATATGCCTGACAAGAACCAGATTAAAAGAGATACAATAGACCAACTCAATAGTGTGCTTCAAAATATACCTGAAAGCAAAACTGGTATGAGCGTAAGACAATTAAATGCGCTTATAGCAAAGGCCAATGAGGTAATTTCAAATGAACCGGATACAACGACTAGAATCAATTATAAAGTCTTAGCCAATTCTGAGCAAAAAACTATAGACAAT
>JAFDYP010000189.1 GCA_018267355.1 Bacteroidota bacterium | reverse complement strand
GGAGATAGAGCGGTACTATGGTGAGCAAGTAGAGAGTCTGGCCGGAAGGTAGGCGCATACGGCGAAGCCGTAAGCTAGAGGCGTTTTGCCCCTTTGGGGCGTAATGAAAAGAATAGAGTAATGTGGTGCTAAACCCCATAGGGGCGTCACGCCATTAGCGCCGGGTATCGCCCTGCGCCGGTTAGGTTGACTATAGGATCCCTATGAAGTATAAAATAGTACATCAACAATGCGCGTAGAATTCGCACAAGCAGTAATAGAACTCAAGGACAAACACCCTAACCTCGTCTTCATGACCGGAGATCTCGGCTATATGGCTCTGGAGAAGGTGCAGGAGCGCTACGGCGAGCATTTCATCAATGCCGGTGTGGCAGAGCAGAATATGGTCACGGTAGCGGCATCGCTGGCGCATGAGGGCTTTGTGCCTTTTGCGTATAGCATCTCTCCGTTTGTCACGCTGCGTCCATATGAGCAGATACGCACCGATGTGTGCCTCCACGACCTGCCGGTCAAGATAGTAGGCAACGGGGGTGGCTACGGCTACGGCATCATGGGCGCTACACACCACAATATAGAGGATATAGCCATCATGCGCGTGCTGCCTAATATGCGCGTCTATGTGCCACTGACAGGCCCAGACGTAGCAGAGGCGCTGGACGCCATGGTAGCAGACCCGCACCCCAACTACCTCCGCCTCAACATGGGCGCCAGGATCGCTGATGTGCCACCCTTCGCACAGTGGAGAAAAATCAAGTCCGGTGATAAAGGTGTCGTGATAGGTACCGGGCCTGTGCTGGAAAACATCACCTCTCTCCCTGCTGAGCTGGTAGATGGACTGGAGATATGGGCGCTGAGTATTTTCCCGTTTGCAGAGATGCCTGCAGAGCTGGTGGCAAAGATCAATAGCACCGGTAAGCTGATCACGATAGAGGAACACCAGGGCCAGTGCGGAATGCACGAGGCGCTGGCATCACAGCTCCTGGGTCAGCTGACCAATCCTATTTCATTCAAGCCGCTTTATGCATCGGGCTATCCGAGTGGCCGCTATGGCGACCAGAAGTGGCACCAGGCAGAGAATGGCCTGGGAGGAGAGGGGCTCTACCTGACCGTCAAGGATTTTCTCAGCTGATGAATCTTGTTTATATTTCCCCAAAATAAAACGTACTAATATGAAAACAACTCTCCTTTCTATTCTATTCTGCATCATTGGCTTTTCTGCAGCAGCGGCTGCCAGTGACTCTATCCCAAAGCTTGACACCAAGGAAGACTGCAAGCGCGCCGAGCCGATGATCAAAAAGTGCGCTACTTATATCCTTTCGCACCCCCTGGAGAGCAAAGATAAAACCCGCGATATGGCGGGTGCCCTGATCTTTATGTGGATGACCAATTCGGAATATCAGTTTTCTATGGACGCTGATATGACTAAGTACTGTGGCAAGGACAAAGGCCTTATGCACGTACTCCTCGCCAGTATGACAGACGTAGTGCTGGAAGACCCTTCGGTCAATGCAGATCCGAAGAAAATGAAGCTGGCATCGTTTGGCCGGTTTGTAGACTATTGCGCCAGTGATGACAATAAAGTAAAGAAGACCGCCGACCTCAAAAAGCTGATCATAGCCTATGCGGATGGCAAACTGGAGACAGTGCTCGATATGACCACGACAGCTAAGTAGACTGCCCCTTTCATCTGCTACATTTCGCTATATTTGGCGGAAACTAATACCCATCTTTAGTGCTACTCGCAGATAAGATACAAGAGCAAGTCAATCAACTACAGGGGCCTATCCTTATATTCGGAGCCGGTGGGTTCATCGGGGCCAATCTTTTCCGCACGATCGCACACTACCGGAAAGATGTCTATGCCGTCACCTCCAAGCCATTTATACCCTGGCGGCTGGACGATTGTGACCCGGCACAGGTACTACACTGCAATATCACCCGCAAAGACGATATCGAGCGCCTTTTTGAGGAGCACCAGGTGCGCACCATCTTTGACCTGGCAGCCTATGGCGCCTACTCCAAGCAGATGGATGTAGACCTGATCTACGAGACCAACCTCATGGGCCTGCTCAATCTGCTGGAGATGGCCAGCAAGTTTTCTATCAAGGCATTCATACACGCAGGTAGCTCATCAGAGTATGGCCTCAATGCGGCTGCGCCGAAAGAGGACGACCCGCTACAGCCCAACTCGCACTATGCCGTGACCAAGGCCTCTGCAGCACAGATGATCAAGTTTTATGGCACGATCAAAGAGATGCCGGTGCTCAATCTGCGCTACTACTCGATCTACGGACCATATGAAGAGCCGGATAGATTGATACCGCAGCTGATAGAGAAGGGCATGAAGGCCGGCTATCCGCCGCTGGTGCAGCCTGATATCTCGCGAGACTTTGTGTATGTAGATGATGCCGTGTATGCTACACTGCTGTCTGCCAATAGTGACTTCCTCAGGACACGCGGCAAATCATTCAATATAGCCAGTGGCAAGAAGACCACGATACGTGACATAGCAGGTACGATCAGGGGAATATTTAATATCCCTCAGGAGCCGGAGTGGGGAGATTTCCCTAACCGTAAGTGGGACCTGAAGGAGTGGTATGGAGATGCTACGCTGGCCGGTGAGCTGCTGCACTGGCACAATGAGACCAGCCTCACAGACGGCCTCACGCGTACCTATGAGTGGCAAAAGGACTACTCAAAGCCACTCTATGAGAAAAAGATAGTACAGGACAAGATACGCCACAAGCTCAGCGCCGTGATAGCCTGCTACCGCGATGCGCAGGCAGTGCCATATATGTACAAGCGCCTCACAGATACCTTTGTGAAAATAGGCGTGGACTATGAGATCATCTTTGTGAATGACGCCTCTCCGGATAATGCTGCCGAGGTGCTGCAGGAGATAGTCAATAGGGACCACCATGTGATAGCCATAGAGCACTCTCGAAACTTTGGCTCGCAGGCGGCCTTTCTCAGTGGCATGGAGATATCTACCGGAGATGGTGTGATACTGCTGGATGGCGACCTGCAGGACCCGCCGGAACTGATAGAACAGTTTTACGAGCAGTTTCTGCAGGGCTATGATGTGATCTATGGCCGGCGCGTACAGCGCGAGGGCAATCAGTCATTGGCCTTCTTCTACAAGGCTTTTTACCGCCTTTTCCGCAGTGTATCCTATGTGCCTATGCCGCTCGATGCAGGAGATTTCTCACTCATGAGCCGCAAGGTGGTAGACGAACTGGTGCGTATGCCGGAGACAGACCAGTTTATGCGCGGGCTGCGTGCATGGGTCGGCTTCAGGCAAACCGGTGTGGACTACATCCGTCCTGAGCGTATGTTTGGCGTCACGACCAATAACTGGCGCAAGAACCTGGCCTGGGCGCGCAAGGCGATCTTCTCCTTTAGCTTCGTACCGCTGGAGCTGCTCACCTATCTGGGCGGGCTGCTCACAGGCATTTCATTCCTGGCTATCATCTGGGTCATGATCAATGCCATCTTTATAGACCACAGTATACCGCACGGCATACCTACTATCATAGTGCTGGTGCTCTTCTTTGGCGGGCTCAATATGCTCTCTATAGCCGTACTCGGCGAGTACCAGGCCAAAATACTGGAGGAGGTAAAACGCAGGCCTAAGTTTATCCGCCGCAATATCTTCCGCAGATCAGAAAGGAGCTAAGCACGCTGCATAGCCTCAGGATAAAAAAGGCGCTCCCGGTCCGGAAGCGCCTTTTT
>JAFDYP010000188.1 GCA_018267355.1 Bacteroidota bacterium | reverse complement strand
AGGTCTGGCATTAGGGTCAGCGTGAGAGAGTCACTCATACTACAACCTGACCTGTCTGTTACGATTATCGTATACTGTGTGGTAGCTATAGGTGTGGCAGTAGGGTCTTTGATATTATCATAATCCAGATAGGTGGACGGAGTCCACTGCACGTCTGCGATATCTATAGATGAAAGGCTGATAGTTGGATTAAGTTGTACTGACTCTCCCGAGTAGATATCCTTGTCCGGGCCTGCGTCCAACCTGAACTTCTTTGAGCCCAGTGCAAAAGGGTGGGGACTAAAGTTGGACCAGTTTGAAATTTCGACAGAAGAAAAGCCATACCCGGAACCCGCTGTAGGAGGGCCCATATAGTTCCACCGGCTGCTGGCCCAGTGTGCCATCTGCGTCCAGTAGCCATCATTCACGTCATCATAATACATTTTGATCTTGCTGGAGCTGGCTCCCATACTGTGGTATAGTCTGTGGTAGTAGAGCGGATTGACCCGGCAGAGCGTGTCGTCCAGTTTTGCTACGTCATAGCTATCTGCTGTGGGATCATGTACTAGGCGCGCACCGTAGATATTGTTGGCAGCCGATGATGGCGTCATATCTACCGGCCTGTAGTAAAAAGGAAGGCTCGTAATGCTGGACGGGGTACCGGTAGGGTACAAATAAACTGAGGTGCTGCTGGTAGCACGGGAGAGGCGGCCTGTATCCAGACTGCTCACGAAGCCACTCGCACCTGCAGCCTTAGTGATAGCGGCAGGGTCTGTATTCAGCACCAGCATTTCATATTGCTGCGTAGCCAGCTCATGGTCGCGCAGGTCCAGGATGCCATCCACGGTCGCGTTGATCGTCTGCGTTTTGACTGATGCAGGAGTACCGGCCAGTATCAGGTGGTGAAAAGGCGTGACAACCGTCCCCGTGATAAGCTGGGAACCACCGAGCAGCATCACTGAGTCCGTATATGATATTACCGTACCATTATTGACCCAATCGCCCCCCAGCTCATAGAGGCCCGTGATGGCTACGGGACCGCCACCGGTCAGGCTATCATCATTAATGATAGCGCCGGTCACATTGATATCTCCCGCGTTTTGGATCAGGCCGTTATAATTGTGCAGAGAGTCATTCATCACAGTCATATATGACCCAGGTGTCATATATATGGACGCACCTCTGTTATTGAACAGGGAAGACTGCGACCACGCGGAAAGTGATAGCAGACTGGATAAAATAAGGCATAAGTACAGCTTCATACCATAGTGCGTCTTAGGGGTGCCAGTGATGCGGGTGTTTCAAGAGTGGAAATTACAAAAATATTTCCCAACAACAACTTTTAGCAAAAAAACCAGCTTTAGTATGACGGAATACACGCCTAAAGAGATGTATCGTGCAAAAAAATGGCAGAAAATAGAGATTTTAGCCGCCCATAATCGAAAAAACATGAAAGTAGCAGTAGTCGGCGCCACCGGACTGGTAGGCAAAAAAATGATGCAGGTGCTGGAAGAGCGTGGATTCCCCGTCACGGAATTTTATCCGGTAGCGTCGGAGAGGTCTATTGGTGTACCTGTCACTTTTTGTGGCAAAGAGTACAAGGTGATCGGTATGGATCAGGCCGTAGCTCTGAAACCAGATGTGGCTATTTTCTCAGCTGGCGGCGCCACCTCAAAAGAGTGGGCACCAAAGTTTGCTGCGAATGGTACCGTGGTAATAGATAACTCCTCTGCATGGCGCATGGACCCTGCCATAAAGCTCGTAGTACCAGAGGTGAATGCAGAAGTAATAAGCACCACTGACAAGATCATAGCCAATCCAAACTGCTCTACTATCCAAATGGTAGTAGCCCTGAAGCATCTCAATGATAAACATAGGATAAAGCGGGTGGTGGTCTCTACCTATCAGTCAGTGACAGGCACAGGCAAAAAGGCAGTAGACCAACTCATGAATGAACGCAATGGGATAGAGGGCGAAAAGGCCTACCCCTATACCATAGACCTGAACCTGCTGCCTCATATAGATGTCTTCACGGACAACGGATACACTAAGGAGGAAATGAAAATGGTAAATGAGACCAAGAAAATAATGGGCGACGATGCTATCAGGGTCACCGCCACCACAGTGCGTGTGCCGGTGATGGGTGGTCACTCAGAGAGTGTAAATGTGGAATTTGAACACGACTTTAGCCTGGATGAGGTACGGGCTCTTCTGTCAGTGGCACCGGGAGTGTCTCTGGTAGACGATGTAGCCAATCTGAAATACCCCATGCCCAAAGACGCGCATGACAAGGACGAGGTCTTTGTGGGCCGGCTGCGCCGCGACGAAACTCAGCCTAACACCCTGAATATGTGGATCGTGGCGGACAACCTGCGCAAAGGTGCTGCTACCAATGCCATACAGATAGCGGAGTATATGAAGGAAAAAAATCTGATAGGATCAGCCGAAGTGCCGGCTTGATCTACTTGGGCTCGTTTCGCTGCTCGCGACGGTTTCTCACTATTTGCACCAGCATTTTTTTAAAGTCCTCCTCGGCTCCTACCAGCCGGTTCACTTTTTCTTTGCCTATAGCGGCTTCAAACTGAGGTATGTACTTTCTTTTCAGGTCTAGCTTTTTTTGCTCAAACTCTAGCTGCTTTTCTGCCGAGAGGTGTGGGTCAGTGCCATCGTCCATAGGATAGAAGGACCTCCTGAGCATGGACAGGTCGTGACGGTAGCTGTGATATACAGGCCAGAACTGCTGTGACTCTTCCGTAGTCAGTGCCAGGCGGTGTGTGATAAACGCGATACGCATAGACTCTACCTTCTCCTTCTGAGTCGGCTGGGCGTGGACTGTGACGCCTGCCAAAGCAAGCAATGCAGCCAAAACCAAAGTGTATATGCGAGTCGAGATCTTCATTTTATATTTTCCGCCCTCTCCTATCAGTCTATGATATCGTCTTCCGTCAAACTTTGATTCTCCGTTCCTATTGCCTTGAGGTGGGCAGGTATATTTTCAGGTTTATCAAAGTAATGCGTAAAGTCAATGTTATTAATGTTTTGCAGAATGGTCCGCTCATCAAAATCATCTCTATGCTTACCCATATAAGAGCTGATCTCACTCTCCGGCAGCTGCTGCATCTGAGCAAATATTTTCTCCTCAGGAGAGAGTGTACTATGAGAGAAGACAGTAACAAAAATCACCACAAGTGATAGTGCGCCGGTGAATGCAAAGGCATGGCTGGGGCGCAGCATGCTATCCCACACGCGCTCCATCCAGTCGCTCCATTTGTTCACTTTTGCCTCCAAGACAGATGGATGCTCCCGGCTTTCTCTTTCCGCCATGGCTATGAGTGTAGCCGGTAGCGATGCAAAGTAATCAGAGGGAACAGTATATAGTTGACGCTTAGGTGCGGCTAATAATAACGGTACCGCATGGGCCAACTCCTCAGCCACCTCGCCTGCATAGATCTGAGCCATCAGATCATCTGAAAAAGCCACCATGTATCCGGCAGGCACCTCAGAATGTGGCACGGTACGCGGCAAAGAAGCAAGCACCGGTGGCAGCGAGACCTCTATGAACCTATCCTCTACCGCTGAAAGGATATGCTCCACAGAATCAGCAAAATAGCCCTCCGGTGCCTGATAAAAATCCCTTTTATCAAGATCGGCAAGAACAGGGGCTATACCCAAGAGTTCGTTTGATATGTCTGTAGACGGCTTCACTGATCTCCCGTACAGGGCTTTGTTTGCTTATGACTCAGGGGATTTGTTAAAGTTTAATGGTCAGATAGCAAATATTTCTCAATTTTCTGGGCAGCATGAAAGTAGGAGGCCTTCAGGGCACCCACGCTGGTATTGAGTATCTCGCTGATCTGCTCGTAGGGCATCTCATCATAGTACCTCATGTTAAAGACGAGTTTTTGCTTTTCCGGCAGCATTTCTATGGCCTTCTGGAGCCGGGCCAGCAACTCTTCCGGATCGATCGGTTCAGACTCAGCTTTTATATAGCTGGATGGGCTT
>JAFDYP010000187.1 GCA_018267355.1 Bacteroidota bacterium | reverse complement strand
ACAGTGTCCGCAAGAAGACTTTTGAGATGAGCCTCGTCACAGTTAAAGACAGAGGATATGAGCTAACTGACACTGAGGTAAAGAAAACCAGATTGAATATCGGCCTGCACTATGAAGATGACTTCACGGATGTAGACAGGTTGATTCGCACACGGCTAAACAAGAAGAAGGATAAAGGTATCGTATTGCTGCACGGCCTACCCGGTACAGGCAAGACTACCTACCTCCGCTACCTGATAGGCAAGCTGCGCAAGAAAGTGCTCTTCATCTCGCCAAACCTGGCGCAGCGGATCACAGACCCTGACTTTATGCAGTTGCTGCTAAATAATCAGGACTCTGTCCTAGTGATAGAAGATGCGGAGAATGTAGTAATGGACCGCAACGAGGGATATGGCTCGGGTGTATCTAATCTGCTGAACCTATCAGACGGCCTGCTGTCGGACTGCCTGAATATACAGGTGGTCTGCTCCTTCAATACGCCGCTGCAGAATATAGACTCTGCGCTGATGCGCAAAGGAAGACTGATAGCGCGTTATGAATTCGGCAAGCTGTCTGTGGCCAAAGCGCAGCAATTGTCTGACCATCTCGGCAAGAATACGCTGATCACAGATCCGATGACCGTCAGTGAGATCTACAATCAGGAAGAAAAGGCTTTTGACAAAGAGAAGAAAAAGAAGATCGATTTTGTCATCGCCGCATAAGACAGGGAGGGGCTTAGCGCTCCTCCCCTTTTTTAGAACCATTAAAACGAAGACCATGAAAATACATCAGTATAGTGAAGACATATTTACCATAGAGGGATTCTATACACCAGAAGAATGCCGTGCGCTGATAGATATGAGCAGTGATACTGGCTATTCTCCCGCCACGATCAATACGGCGATGGGTGTGCGCCTGGAGCCACGCTATCGCAATAATACACGTGTATTTCACACCAGCTTTGAGCTGGCTGAGCGGCTGTGGCAGCGGTTGAAAGATCACTTCCCGATCAGCTATGGAGATGTGACGCCATTTGGATTGAATGACCTCTTCCGCTTCTATCGCTATGAGCCGGGGGAATACTTCAAACCGCATCGCGACAGCTACTATGCGAGGAATGATAAGGAGGCCAGCTACTTTACTTTCCTTCTCTATCTGAATGAGGACTACACAGGTGGCGAAACAGCCTTCGATGATCTGGTCATCACACCAAAGACGGGTATGGTACTAGTATTCATGCATGAACTGATGCACGAGGGTCGTAGTGTAAAGTCAGGAGTCAAGTATGTACTCCGCTCCGACGTGATGTGTCTGGAGAAATAAGATAGCGTGTCATATAGGTGCGGGCATTTCGCCCGCACCTTTTTTCATTTAGAATGGATATCCGAAAGCCAGATTGAATGCAAGACTCTTGAAAGTAGTATGGTTGACCACCCACCGCTCAGACTCCGGCATGGCGGGCGAGCGCAGCGGCAAGCCTATATCAAATCTCAATACGAAGAAATTGACATCTACCCTGAGGCCTGCACCGGTAGACATCGCTATCTGCTTCAGAAATAGATTTGACCTGAATTCGCCATTCGGAGCATTGGGATTAGCTTTATTCAGCCAGGTATTGCCGGCATCGTAAAAGATGGCACCTTTCAGAAATTTAAAGATCGGGAAGCGATATTCTACATTAAACTCCAGCTTGATCTCACCACCCTGCTGCAGGGCAAACACACTCGTGGTACTATCGGTGCGGAATGCACCCGGACCTACGGAGTTGACCGGGAAGCCGCGCAGGCTGTATGCACCGCCTGAGAAAAACTGCTTCGCATACGGTAGTGTACTGCTATTGCCGTATGGCAGTCCCCATCCGGCTATAAAGCGGAAGGCCAGCATATTATTGGCAGAGATGCGCACATAGTCTCTCACATCTATATCAAAGCGCGCAAACTGCGCAAACTCTACGCCAAAAACCTTGGTAGGTTGGTTCGCATCCACGGGCCGCTTCGTAGCCAGTTGGCTGCCGAGCGCCAGTGCATTGCCCGATAGTTCTACATTGCCATTAAAGTAAAACCTGTTGCGCTTGGCTGTCTTCTGCTGCTCGGTATAGAAAAATGAGTACCCGATGCCAAACAAAAACTGCTCATCAAAACGCGACTTCAAAAGCTGATTGCTATCTATCAGCGCATTGAATGCATCTGAGCGGTGATAAATATTAAAGTACTGGACATTCAGAAGTGTCAGCGCATGCTCTATAGTGACAGACTGCTTCCATCTGTATCCTATATCGAGCTTGAAGGAATTCATATTAAAATAACCCACCCGGCTCAGGAATGCATATTCCAGTCCGAATTTGGTATGCGGCACAAAGTCCGTCTTCGGTTGATTCTTAAAAGGAAAGATGCGCGGTATATCCAGCTCTACGCGGGGATTGACCTGATAGGTAAACTGCCCCTTATAGACACCACTATACTGAGCTTCAAATGACCCGGTCAGATTATAGATCAGTAGCTCAGCGCCCTTGAATGCATTCCTGTTTCTCAGGCTGAACGTGAGGCCGGGTCCTATAAAGTTGTTTGACTTCGTAGCCACCTGCAGCTCTGTACTGACAGAGTACTTAGGTAAAGGAGAAAGCATGATATTGGCAGATAGCGAGCCTATGATGGAGTCCACCTCTTTCATCTCCAGATTGATGTACTTGAATACGCCAAGATTATTGAGCCGTGAAAGTGTACGGCGCTGGATGCGACTGTCATAGATACGATGTGGCCGAAAATATACAGAGTGCAGGACCGTGCGGGGATGGATGTAGTTAGTCCTGGGGTAATAGTTTATCGAATCAATGATCTGCGCCTCTACAGGCAGCGAGTCAGCACGATTGTAATCCGGATAGATATTGATCTCATCCACATGATAGAGATGCCTGGACTTATCAGGTGTATTACTCTTCACCCTGACCACCAGCGTGACCTGTCTGTCCATCGTATCCATCAGAAACTCGAGGTAGTTCTGATTAAAGAAATAATACCCGTGCCTCTTGACCAGGTCATCTATCCTGTTGCGCTCATCCACCAGATCATCCAGCTTATAAATACTGCCGGGCTTGAGCAGTGAGCGCTTTTGCGAGCGCGCTATCCACCTGCCTATACCATCCGTATCCGGCGGGAAAGTGATATCCTTTAGCGTGTAGGGCTGGTTCAACTTCAGTCGGAACTCGACATGAGCCGTTTTCCCTTTTTTCTTTCGCACTACTGCATACTCACTATGTGAATCCAGGTAGCCGATATTCCAGAGCTTGGTATTGATGGCTTTCTGCAGTAGTACCGTATCTACGTCACTGAGATACACGGGAGCCTCGCCCATTTTTGTTTTGATCCAGTCGCGTACCTTGCGTTTATTATTGTGATGTTTCTTTGGTTTATCAGCTTCATAGTAAAGCCACAGGCCTGGCCTCATCCCCAGAAAGGTAGTATTCGCCTTGGGCCGGATGATATCCTGTATCTCTGTTTTGATGGCGCCTTTCTTCCTGATCTTTTCCTTAGATTCAATCGTAACGCTGGCACCGGTATACAGCACTCTATCCTTGGGCATAAGCCGTAGCCCGGTACAGCCCGATAGGAGCAGCAGCATGGAGAATAATATGATAGGTACCGCTTTCCTCACTTGGTATCCTCTGTTTTAGGTTTGATCTGCCTGCGGAATATCTCGCTCAGATGGTCGTAATCGCGATTATATGATACACCGATACCGGTCTTGTATAGCAGGCCATCTATGATACCTTCATATTGATTGAGGCGGAATGCCTTAAAGTGATACCTGCCATCAGGTGTCAGCTTATAGTCCAGCATGATATCTCCGGTGATGCTATTGGCATTATACTGCGAGGCACTGCTATTGCTATTAGGCACGTTGATAGAAGTGCCGAGTGAGACATCGAGACGATCCTTAAAAAAACTCTTTTTCACTCCGATGCTCACCTGCGTATTTTGCTGCACGCCGGACTGCGTGTACTCATCGTTAGACTGAAGGCCAAAGTTGAGGTCTACACCTTTGATGTATTTGCCTGAGAGTCGGTTGAGCTGGTCTGTCAGCACTTCGTTGACACTATTCCGGGCAAAATCTGTAGCTACTGTGCCATAGTTATCACCGGGCACTGTATTGGTAGGTATGAACTTATTGAGTATAAGCAGTGCAAAGACCTGCTTGTTCAGTTCATCAGGGTTCTCATTCACGGATGTGACCTTAGAGTAGACTATTCCTGAGAAAGCAGCCTTGTCAGCATCATCCATATCCAGCCGGAAGCTGATCTCCGGCTTCAGTAGCTCACCCTTCATATTGAGGTACACTTTAAAATGAAGCAGCTTCTTGTACGCAGATTTTTCTGATTCTGACACGCCCGCCAGCTCTGATGCCAGCAGGTCGGCAGCAGAGGTCCGCACTTCATAGATAGCACTCACATCTACTGTTGCATCCTGCGGGCGGCCATTCCAGGTGATAGTACTGCCGTCCCGGATATTAAACTTCTTATGTATTACTTTTTCAAAGCTGAAATCATAACTACCTCCAGAGAGCATATAGGTTCCTGTGAGGTTCTGATTGCCGGCAGGGTCCAGCGCAAAACTTAAACGTCCTTCGCCATTGACTACGAGTGAGTCCCCTGAGGTCTTATTTACGATCACCTTAAACTTTGCCTGCTTTGCGATATCTACATTTGCTATCAGGTTGATACCCTTAAACTGGAGCTGGGTACTCACTGTATCTATCTCACGGTCGCGCTTCTTGCCCAGTATGCCCGTGGTATCTGAGTGGTCTACCATGACCACTATACCATCACCGCGGTCTGTAGAAATTTTAGAGGTGGGGATAATGACGGCGATATTGGTGCGGTCCAGCAGCTTCACATCTGCATTGACCACCGGCAAGGACTCATCTCCGCGTACTGATATACGGCTGCTGATCAGCAGGTGGCCGAAGAAGAGTGGATTATCACGGATAGTAGTGTTCAGCACGGTGAAATGATCAGTGCGGATAGTCAGGTCAAACTTCATCTTCCGGAAGTCTGTGGTATAGACTGCACCATCTATGGTAGCCTTCTGACCCAGAGAGTCCAGGATATCAAAGGAGTTGAAGTAAATGCCCTTGGGGTCTACCTTGATATGGTCTTCTTTGATGGTGACATAATTATTGATGTAGGCCACATTGGTAGCCGCATCGCGGAAAGCAATATCAGCGTTCAGCAATGGATGCCTGATGCTCCCGGTGATAGAAGCACTGCCGGCCATGTAGCCCTTGCTGCGCCTGATCTGTCCGGCTGTGAATGGTTCAATAGATGAGAGATTGAGTTTATTGATATCGGTATGCAGGTCCAGCTGGCTGCCCCCTGCTGCCGTACTGATATATGCCCCCCTGATCTGCACATCATTATCTGCACCGCTTAGTTTGATATCTGCCTGATAGCGGTCTGTGGTCAGGTTATCAGCCTTCACCGTCAGGTCGCCTATAGGATGCTGCTGATACGATATACTATCTATACGCACGTCAGATACAAAGGCCAGTGAAGTATTGACATTCCGCAGTTCGGCGTTGCCATTCATACGGCCGCGCAGCAGAGCCGTGTCTGACTCCACGATCTGCGAGATAGTACCAATATCAAAGTCGCGGAAGGTGACCTTGATCGGCGCTGCTGCATCATCGCTCTGCGAGGCGATGGCTATCTCCTGGGCGTTGCGCTTCAGGTCAAAATCATGTACAAAGAAACCGCCCCGGCCAAAGTGGATCGTATT
>JAFDYP010000186.1 GCA_018267355.1 Bacteroidota bacterium | reverse complement strand
GAGCTTAGTTTCATCCAGCAATATCCATCCATACTCATATAACCCTCCGGAAACAGAATTGCCCGCAAACCCATATGATTTATTGTAACCGTGAGTAGCATCGTCAGTCGTGGTTAATGCTGCGTATCCGGAAACGTATTCTTTAAATTTAGTATCCTTTTTTTGCATCTGAATGCGTGTCTTGTAATATACCTGCTTAGAATTCAAAGTAGGGTCGATATACAAGTCATCAAAGTACTTTTTAAGCTCATCCTGATCCGATGTCGGTTTTATCAGCTTAAAGTAAACTTTGTTCTTATCAGATGAATAATTGTTCTTATCATATAGTTTTCCCCTTTCCTCTAAGTTACTGGATGAAGTCAGGTCACCATAACCGAAACTCTCTATCTTAAACATTTGAGTTGCCACCTTATTCTGCACGTATCCGTAGTCGTCAGACTCGTAAGCTACGTTTATAGTACTACCTGTAGGCGTATTGATATCTGTCAGATTCCAGGCTCCTGCGTAGCTATCTACATTAGGGTCAGTCTGGTCTACATAAGGGTGGTCATACTTGTGTTTACCAGTGCCATAGTTTTTGTATCCGCCCCATCTATCCTGATCATGACGACTATAGTCAGGATTCAAGCCATTATAATTGAAGACATATGGACTAAGCTGCCCATTGGCATTGCGCTCATATGTAGTCCAAACTTTACGAAGAGTCAACTTGCCACCTGATAATGCAGTAGGCAGTGAAGATGATGGGGAATATGTATAAGGGCCTCCAGCAGGCGAGGTAAATGTACCAGAAGATTGCATCTGATGTGCGACTGAACCATCATAATTATCTACACCTTTACACAACTCATATGTATATTCAAAGTGAGTAGTAGTAATTGGTATTGCAGTAGTGTTTACAGTGCCATCGCTATTGAAATATTCGCTCTTGATATAGAGACTTACCTTATCTAGCTTGTAAGATTTGGGATTACTGCTACCTACTGCAGTTTGATATTCAGCTGCAGCACCCAGAGCATCACGTCGTGGAGAAATGCTAAATACCGCGATATGGGTCTTAGTTTCTGCTGTCGCAAGATAAAACGCTTCTCTTTCTCCGTATGTATAGCTGGCCTGATCGTCATCTACTATACTATACAAGTTCTTTGCAAAGTTAGCACCAAAAAATGGGGCACGCCATTTGTACGGGTGATCCGTATCGGCTGTTTTGACATAATTAAATTTAACCCAGTAACCGAAATCATTATCGGAGGGGCCGTTCTGATCTACATCGACATAATCCACACCTTCTATTGACGTAAGAAGATGTGAAGCCACAAATGGATCTATACCCGTCCGCTTTAGATAATTATCGCTATTATCCAAAGTTTGAAATGACCTATAGTCGCTGAATTGACTTGACAATGGGAAATCCTCCCAACTATTATGACCTCCCCCGTCTACAGCAAATTGCATATCGACATGCTTAGTATTATATACTGGTAAACCATAAACATATGTCGACCCATGATCATCCAGCACTGAAAATCCACCTGTATGATGATCCTTTAATGGAGGACAGGTCCTGCTGAGATTGGTTCCTGATGTATTTATATTATTGTACCCCGATTCAAGCTCGGTAAGCGAAGTGGGTGTGGATGACGTCGGTTCGCAAGTTGCGGATAAACTAGGTAGTATACTATAGTACTTTATATCAAATTCATGTAAGTAACTTATTTCCTCGTTTTTAAATGCAGTAACATTGGACTTGCGCTGCTTACGACTGGAAGTGACACCACTCGGGTATGACACATTTGCTCTGTGTTTCTGATGCGGCATCACTACATTGGCATTGTTTACCCAGTCCCCCCCCATAGAGCCTATGCCTCCGAGAGATACCCGGACAGCATCCTCTCCGCCCATATTCTTGTAGTAGTAGTCATTAGGTTCAGTTACCTTCTCTCCATGGACTACATAGTATGATGCTTCATAATCTTTCTGATCTGATGGAGCCTGTCCGAAAGCAATATCTTCACTACCCCAACTAGCCCCCCCATCTTCTCCAAATCCGGATTCATCTTCCGTAAAATTGAGGGAGATATCTCCACCTATTTTAGCCAGGCCGCCTACACCAATGTCCAAGCCGCCACCGCCGCCGCCTATATATGATGCTTCAGATTCATCATAAACAGAACCTATATCTGACCTGTATGGCCGGAACATACCACCTACTCCCTGCCCTTGTATATTGTAAATGTCATATGTCAGATTGGGCGATGGTATATGCGTATTTTGTTTCCGTATAGGGCCATCCTTTTCACGGTTGAAATCCAGCATGCCTGTTCTATCTACGTCCTTTTCATAATTGAGATAGCCATAGGCGCTGTGACTGACATCCTTCTTCTTCTCAGCCAAAGTCTGCATGCTAAAAAAGCCCCCGATAGTATACGTGATATATTGATAATAGGCTTTAGGCCCAATATTTACAGTAATATTTAGATTGCCGCCAACCATAGGCAACCTTACACTAGGGGTAAATGCAGATGCATTGAAGCCAATCGAAGAAGTAGCACCAGCAGAGGAGCCATAATTATTTGGAATTTCAGTATATTTCTTTTTATCATTCGGATCATCATGCACTCGGGTCGTACCACCATAATTTTTTTTCATATCCGAATTCGTGGATGTCAATGTAGATTTTACATTGAGGCTAAGGTCACCTAAACCTCGCTGAGAGTTGAAGCTCATACCTAAGGATGCTGATATGCCGTGGGTATCATCATCCTTTTGTCTAGTCGTCGCATTTAACCCTAAGTGAGGATCGAGACTAGCGCCATTCTGAGAATTCATAGACAGATTTAAACCCAGGCTACCACCGATTTTACTACCAGACTTATGAAAACTACCTGACAATCCGGCCTCTATACTCATGCCTACACCCTTATAGCTATTGTAGAACATGCTCATACCACCGCCGATACTTAATCCAAATGTCTTCTTAGTATCTGCTCCAAATGGTTCGTAGTTTACCATAAATCTCAAGCCAGCTGTCCAGTTATCCTTGAGATCCATATAGGTATGTACCTTATCCGTACCATCAAACTCGTCGGGCAGTCCCCTCATGTCCCTATTGATAGCGCCAGGGTTGACATTCCACCCGAGGCCTACCCAGCTCGCCTCCTGATCCATAGCCACTCCGGCATGATATGCCAGATTGAACGGATAGCCTCCATTGGGGCCAGGCAATTCAAAAAGTGGAATGTTATAATTAAAGTCTCCGGTAAACAGATCAACCATATCAGAAGTACCAGAGGGCTCAAACGAAGAAACCTCGGGCGCTAGAGGGCCTGATGTAAGGGCGTATGATTTGAGCGGCATCAATCCTTGCGTGATGAAACTTATCAGAAGGGTAGCGGCTATGTACTTCTGAATCCGACCGCGAAAAAACT
>JAFDYP010000185.1 GCA_018267355.1 Bacteroidota bacterium | reverse complement strand
TAGATGTAATGCTGGCTGCGCAGCGGCGCTCCCGCAGGAGTAAATGCAAATGTATCCCAACTGGCCACTCTGAAAGTATGCGTGCTGCTATCATAGCTGTCCAGGAAAGAAATAGACCTGCGGTCTGCAGTAGTTCGCTGAAGACGATTTCTGTGTGAGCACATAGCGGGTAGTAGCATTATTCCTGCTCCAGTGATAGGTGGTATCGGCATCTTGTATGATGTCCCAGCTGCTATCTATATTCCTAAGGCCTGAGTAGATATAAACGGTGGAATCATGATCGGCAGATTGCCCGGCATTATTAAAGTACTGTACAGTCGACACCAGCCGCTCCTGCTGTGCGCAGCACGTCAGGATGGAAAAGAGAAAGAAGGACAGGAGAGTAGGTTTCAAAGTATTCAAGAAACAAATTTACACCGCTAAGGTATTGAAAACTATCCTTTCCGGATATGCTATCCTATCATTTGCGTAGCAGCTTGAAGGCATGTGTCCAGCTATTCTCACGAAAGCCCGGTATGCACCACAGCATACAGAGCGCCTCTACCGCTCGTGCAGCCTCCACGCCGCCCATATCATAGGGCTCATGGCCAAAGTACTCCAGGATCTGAGATACTTCGGCTTTGGCAGCACCATCATTGCCGCAGATGAACATGGTCGGCTTGCCACCCAGGTACTCTGGGTTGACCATCACGGGGCTGCCTACAGAGTTGAAGCATTTCACAAAGTGGGCATCAGGGTAGAGCGCCTGCAGCTCCTCCATCAGTGAGGTATTGGCCGCAGTGAAGTAGGGGAGGACACCATTCACCGGAGGGCCGGCTATGGGGTTGCAGGTGTCTATGATGGTCTTGCCATCCAGGTGCTTCGGCTCTGCCAGGGCCAGTGCATCTTTTGCTGCGTGGCCTTTGACTGCCAGCACTACGATATCGCCAAAGAACGCCGCCTCAGAGAAGGTGCCGACGGAGGCTTTTTCGCCTGCCTGAGCCTGCCACTCTGCCAGCTTGGCCTTGTCTCGCGTGCCGAGGCGTACCTCATAGCCGTGCTTGATAAATCCATTGCCGAGTGCTTTGGCTACTGCGCCTGAGCCGATGATGCCTATCTTTTTCATGTGATTAGTTTGGGTGTGTGATAATAGACGGATGGGGAGCTCTTTTTATTTCCCCGGAGAGGTGCAAAAATAGTGCCTCTGTGAAGAGGGTGTTGCCCGCCGCCCTCCAGCTCATAGACGCTCCTTCAGCCGCGCCTTGCGCTCGGCCTCTATCCTGGAGCCATAGCGGGCGGTGCGCTCATCCTCGGTGCAGCGGCGTATGTGGTCTTTGTCATCCGTGCCATAGCGCGAGATACTCTTAAACATATAGTCATCAGGATTGGTCATGATCGTCTTGAAGTAGGTCATGCCATCTACGCTGCACTCCTGGTCTATATAGTCTGCCACCTCGCCGTCTGTCATGACGCGCGGGGCATCGCGCAGGGCAGAGGCCGTGCACCAGTGGGGTGTATGCCGCCGCAGGCCCCAGCCCATCACCAGGGTACCGTCCAGCTCCACAGCCGTGACCCACACCGGCTTCTTATTCTTCTGGTCTATGATCCACTGTCCTCTTTCAAATTCCATATCCTATATTTTAGCCATAAAATTAGTATTTGCTAAAATAGATAGCTTATTTGAGCGAATTTATAATTATGCACAAGGAGTACTCGGAGGGGTATTTAAGTTCCTTTTAAGGATTGGGGAGGAACCATACAATAAATTTTAGAATTAGGCGTAAAATAACTATCTGATAGTCAATAGGGTTCAAAAAGGTTACATTTTTCTGAAACTTTTTTGAAAAAAAACCTTGACAAAAGTGAAACCCGGATCTATCTTGAATTCATAACGAACTACTAAAAACTCCCAACGATGAAAAGCCTCCTGATAATAGCACTCACTCTGGTCACTTTCGCAGCAAAAGCTCAGACTCCAGCCGCTAAGGAAACTACCAAGGCTACTATCGCAAACGTGGCAAACACAGCAGTAGAAACTCCTGCAGCTACCACTCCTGCCGCTACAGAGGCTACTCCGGCTCAGGACGCTACTGCTGGCACAGGTCCTCACATTTCTGCAAACTTTGTAGGTACGAATGACCTGAACCTCCTCCTGCTCCGTGAAGGTGTAAAAAAGGCTTAATCAGCCATCAAGATACAGCCAACCCCTATTTGAAAGGCCGCGCATGAAGACGCGGCTTTTTTATTGCATAGAGGATAAGAAAAAAAATAGGAGGCACGAAGCCTCCTATTATACATAAAGAACCAGATGGTATCAGAAGTGGATGGCTCCCATCAGGGTGATACCATGAGAGAGGCCAAAGCTGCTCACGGTACTGGAGTAGCCATAGTAAGAGTAGCTGGTATAGCTGGCATTGACCCCCAGCATTTTGTAGCCCAGGGCCAGAGAGGCACCTACCTTTTTTGAGATGCCTACCTTGACACCTAGTGAAGGGTTGAATACCATGCCGTGATATACCTGTGGCTTGGTATCACCGCTGTAGTAGTCATAGGTCTGGGTAAACTGTGCATTGTAGCCCAGGTCTACGGCTACAAAAGGTGTCACGCGAGTCTTGAGAAAATTGATCCGCAGATCTGCAAATACCGGCATATTGTAAACCTTGTGCG
>JAFDYP010000184.1 GCA_018267355.1 Bacteroidota bacterium | reverse complement strand
TGCGCTTTGGTGACTTCAGGATTGGCTTTCGCAACGTTCACAGCTTCGTGCGGATCGTTGTCGTGATCGTAGAGTTCTTCGGCGAGCGGCGTTTCGTCTAACGCCCGGCGGGCGAGCCAGGCGGTGTAACGGTAGCGGTCGGTGCGGATGCTGTAGCCCATGAGGTGGTTGTTGAAGAGATCAGCGTCGTAACGCGCACCGTGCTCCTGTTTGAGCCTGGCTTCCACCGCTTCAATCACGGAGCCAAAGTAGGTGCCGCGCATGGCCGTCGAAAGCGGGCGAGCAGCCCACTCACGCAAGGCAGGTGACGGGAACTGGCTCAAGGCGGCACCTTTCCATTTTTGCTCGGGGTCCGTGAGCAATGGCACGAAGCTTTTGCCTTCGAGAGCGTGGGGCACTGGCAGGTTGGCCAGTTCGCAGAGCGTGGGATACACATCGACGAACTCAACAAGTGCCCGCGTTCCCTTCCCTTTGGCGGTCATGGTCGGTGCGCTCACGATGAGTGGCGCGCGCGTGGCGACTTCATAGTTGGTGGCTTTTCCCCAGATGCCATACTCTCCGAGATGCCAGCCATGGTCGCCCCAGACGATGATGATGGTGTTCTCGCGCAGACCGAGTGCATCCAGCTCCGCGAGCACGCGGCCGATCTGTGCGTCCACGAAGCTGGCACAGGCATAGTAGGCGCGCAGCAGTTCGCGGCTGCTGCGTTCATCAATCGGACCGCTCGTCGGCACCAGCGTGCGGGTGCGCAGTTCAAAGGAGCTGTGCCTCGCGATGCTCGGCGCATCCTGCGGCGGATTCGGTGTTTCGGTCAGCGTCAGCTTCGCCGGATCGTAGAGATCGAAGTATTTCTTCGGTGCGACGAAGGGCAGATGCGGCTTCACGAAGCCCACGCCGAGAAAGAATGGTTTCCCCTTCAATTCGCGCAAGGTCGCGATGGCCGCATCAGCAGTCCGGCCATCCGGGTACTCGGTGTCGCCAGAGTCGGCACTTTCCCAGGCTGGGCCCGCTCCCATGCCTTGGAGTTGTTCGCTCCTGCCATACTTGGCCTCGGATTCCTCCCGCCGCTTTTTGGCGGTGGCGATGCTCTCCGGCAGCTTGTACTCCTGGCCCTTGGGCAGCTCATTGACCTTGTGACTCCATGAAATGGCGTCGTCGGTTTGTCCGGCATGGAAAACCTTGCCCACATACAGCGACGTGTAGCCATTTGCTTTGAAATGCTGCGGCAGCGTCACGACATCCGGCACTGTGTTGCGGAAAAAGGTGTCGATCTCCTCAATCTTGAGCGTGTCCGGCCTCAGTCCGGTGAGCATGCACGCCCGCGATGGACCGCAGATGGCATACTGGGTGTAGGCGCGTTCAAAGCGCAGTCCCGTGCTCGCAAGTTGATCGAGATGAGGTGTTTTAACTTCTTGGTTGCCATAGCAGCCCAGCTCAGGCCGAAGATCATCAATGGCGATGAAGAGCACGTTGGGCTTATTTCGGGCAGTCTTGGACGAGGCGGGCGTGTCGGCGGCATGCGTCTCATGCAGAGTCGCGCAGACACAGAGGAAGGTGAGATGGAACCGCAGAACGCGGGCAAACATGGGAGTCATCCCCCAATCACTGCCGAGACTTCAAATACCTCACGTCCTCTTTCATAAAAATAAACTTTCACTCTTCCGTCGGTGTGCCGGCTGCGTGCAGCGCCTTGATTTCCGTGGCGGTGAGTGCGGCGTTGAAGATGGCCAGCTCATCCATGCGACCATTCAAATTACGCACGGCGAACTGCGCGTCATTGGCCTTGAAGGGCAGGCCCCAGCTCCCGATCTCCGCAGCGCCAATGCGCAGCGTGGCGATGTGAAATTTGTCTGGAATTTGCTCACGACTGAGTTCCACGCCATTTAGAAAGTGGGCCACCTCTCGCCGTCCAGGATCGTACGTGGAAGCAAGATGCAGCCATTTGCCGCTCATGGAATCCTGCCAAAACGGCGGCGAGTAATAAAGGCGATGCAGCCCGCGGTCGCCTGGTTTCATCGGTTCCTTCGTGTCATCCACCATCACGGAGAGCATGAGTTTCCCATCCTCCCGGATCTGCCAGTGCGGCTCGCCCGTGTTGTAGTTGTCACCCATAAACAGCGCGTTGTAGAGACGGCTGAGACTGTCGATCCGCACCCAGGTGGCGAAGGTGAATGCGCTGAACTCGCCGGGTATTTGGACGCGGGCACGCGCATCAGGTCGCTTAACATCCAAGGCGCTTTTTTTTGCATCGAACCGTCCGGGAAGACGATTGGCAAAACCAAGCAGGATCGCATCGCAAGGCTTGCTGCCATCCGCATGCAGTGAGCGATCATGCAACGCCGTATCCGTCCAGTCCTCAGCGGCCATCGGATAGTAGGCGATGAGGCGGGGATCGCGGCGAAGCTTTCGAGAATGCTCTTCCCATTGCGCAAACTCGCGGCGCTCGCGTTCGGCATCACCGGAGCGGATCTCGCTGAGTCCAGCAGAGGCCGGAGCCTGATCGCTGAGCGTTGCTTGCAGCCCATCGGGCTTGAGTTGCAGCGCATCGCCACCCAGCACTTCACGCGCTGCACCCTTGCTAGGATGAACAATGACCTTCCCCTCCAAAACTTGAACCTGAGAAGCTCCCGGCTGCACGGAAAGAGCGAACTCAGTGCCCAGGTCCTCCACTTCCCCCTGCGCAGTGAGAATGCGAAACCCACGCGCTGCCGGGGGCACCACGGCACGGAGATGACCGCTGACGCAGGTGGCCCCCCAGGCGGAGGTTATGTCCAGTTCCGCCGGCCCTTGCACGACCACGGTGGCTCCGCAGAAAAAATCAATCTGTATCAGGCCAGACTGCAGTCTCAGCTTTCCTTCAGCAAGCAGATCTCCAGATCGCCTAGCTGTCTCGCCTTCAGCCCACTCGGGTTGCAGCACACGACGAACCACGGCATAACCCTGCATGGTGGTCTCTTCGCTCTCAGACTGCGCCATACCCGAGATGGGTATCTTTTGCGGCCAAAGCCAAAGCGTGGCCAGCACGGCGATGGATGCCGCCAGCGCCACCGGCAGCCATGTCGAACGCCACCGAGTGGCAGGTTTTGCCTCCAGTCGGTTCGGCCGCCAGGCCTCAATAAGAGGCGACACGTCCGCAGCCTTTGCACGCAATTGCGCATCCAGCCGCAGGTAGCGCCTCAGTCTCTCACGTGCTCCAGAATTCGTCCGCAGATGCTCCTCGAATGCCCCGAAAGCATCGGCATCGAGAGTCCCGTTCACATAAGCCTCAATCCATTGCTGCTCTTGTTCGCTCTCGAAGTTCATGCGTGTTCCTCCTGTTTAAGAGAGGCCTCCATGCAATGCATCAGATCCTGGCGGATGCGGTTCAGCGTCATGTAGAGGGTGTTGGGCCGGCGGCCTTGCTTTGCCGCGATGTCAGTGATCTGCACCCCCGGCGTATAGGCGAGCATGACGAGCTCCCGCTTAGCTTCCGGCAGTTTTTCCAGGCAAGCATCCAGCGCCCGCTGCTCCCGGCTGCCCAGTGCGGCCGCTTGCGAGACCTCCGCCTCAGCCTGCGCCTCATCTGCCAGCAGTTCCATGATGCTCTCGCTAAAGACCAGCCGGTCCCGCGCCATTTTCCGTCGATACGCCAGCACCTCGAACCGCGCCACGACGCAGGCCCACTTCATAAAAACCGTATTCAGATCAAACTGCGCAAACTTCCGCCACAGCGCCAGCGCCGTCCGTTGCATGACCTCATCCACATCCTCCCACGAAGGCAGCAGCGACCTCGTAAAAGCACGCAGATCCCCCTCGTGGCGTGCGAATAGCGCGACAAAGGTTTCGTAGTGGTCAGAGTTGTCCGAGTCCGGTGGCATCGAACGAATACTGCCACCATTGCCGAAACCTCACACCCGAAATGATCGAATTGAGGCGGCTTCGGAACCGACCATGTAGCATCAGCGGAATGTGCCGGTTGGAGCAAATACCGCCATCCGGGAGCATGAGGGAGGCAACAGCACCCGGTTCTGTGTCATAAACACATGCTTAACTGAAGCCTTTGATGTCAGTCCATTGAAGACCTCCGTTCCCTCCCACCAGTAAAACTCATCCATCAACAGGGCCCGGTCTGATTCATTTCCGACCGGGCCTTTTGTTGGTGGACTGAAACATCCTAACCACCATGGCCCGCCCCACCCACTACACTCCAGCGCTCACACGTTTCACTGTCAGCCTGCTCTATCACGAGGCTCGTCACCAGGGCATACCGATGACGCGTCTCGCTGACACTTTGCTGCGTGAATCTCTCAAGGGTTCACCCGGCTGGCAGCAAGCCACCAGCCTCAGAGTGGCAGAAGAACCACCGCCGTACTACAGCTCCAAACCGGCGGCCTAGCACGGCACCACACTCCACGAACAAGCAGCAGCCAGGCCAATCACGGACTGGCTTTTTCGTGTCCGCATCGCAACCCAACATCCACACACCCAACATTATGGCCATCAAACTCAGCGCCAATTACAGCAAAAAGCTCGGTCTGCCCCAATACAGCAGCCACAGCTTTTCTGCGTCCGTCGAAGTCGAACTCAGCGACATCACCCAGGTCGAAGCCGAAGTGCAGAAGCTTTACTCCCTTCTGCAGCAAAGCGTCGATCAGGAAATCCAACACTCTGGCTACGTCCCAGACGCCAGCAGCAGCGGGAAGCCCCAGAACAATGGACGCACCTACCAACTCAACGGCGGCGGCCATTCCCATACCAATGGCTCCAACGGGCAATCACCGCCTCGTGCTGCCGGCAGTGAGGCTTGGAACTGCACTGACGGTCAGAAGGGATTCATCCTTCGTATCGTCAATGAAAACCCCAGCATCACCAAACAAGTGGCGGAAGATCTGTGCCAGCAGCTCTTCGGTATCGGCGTCAAGCAGCTAAACAAGATGCAGGCTTCACAGCTCATCGAAGATCTGCTTGTAAAAGCCGGTAAACCAGCCCCTCGCCAATCTCGCTGGCAGCAACAACCAACCAACCGCCAAGCCGCATGAATGCCACCGCTGAAGCTCCACTACCCGTCCAGGAGCAGAGCGCGGAGGAAATCATGAAAGCCTTGCAGGGAACGGTGTCAGCCTCCCGGTTGTCACTGTTCCTGCAATGCAGGCTGAAATGGTTCTTCCGCTACGTTCTGAAGCTGTCCAAGCCGAAGACGCCCTCGCTCCATCTTGGCAATTCGGTTCACGCCGTGTTGAAGGGATGGAATAAAGCGCGGTGGCTTCAAAAGCCGCTCACGCTCAAGCAGGCCCATGATGCGTACACCGCAGCCTGGGCAGACACCTCCGAAGGCTCCGTCAAATGGGAGCCGGGAGAGGAGGACGATGAAAAGACCACGGGCTGGCGTCTGGTGGACACCTACCTGCGTGAATCCCATGTTCCCGCAGAGGTGAAGCCCGATGCCGTTGAGGTCCCGGTTGAAGCAGACCTGCACCACCACGGTTTGCCCAAGCTCATTGGTGTCCTCGATCTGGTGCAACAACGCCAGATCATCGACTACAAGACTGCGGCCACCACGCCCAATACGGACAAGATTGCCCACAGTCACGAGATCCAAACCACCTCGTACGCAATCCTCTACAGGCACAACACAGGCCAACAGGAACGCGGAATCCAACTTCACCACCTCGTGAAGTTGAAAAACCCGAAGGTCGTCATCAGTCACCTTCCCTCCATGAGTCAGCAGCAAAAAACTCGACTGTTCCGGCAAATGGAGGCCTACCTCACCGGACTCCAGCATGAGCAGTTCGTGCCTTCACCGGGCATGCACTGTGCGAGCTGCGAATTCCAAAACGAGTGCCGTAAATGGCACTGACCCCCACCCTCAATCACAACACCCAAATCATCCTACCCTTATGTTCCAGACCCTTCTCACCACCATCCTCGATCTGCTTGGCACGCTTGTTTACGTCATCTGCGCCATCATCGCGAAGCTGAGCACCTGCCTTATGAAGTGAGGCCAGCAAGCTCAGTCAACCACAACCCCAACTGGAGCCGGACGATCTCGATTGTCCGGCTCCTTCACTTTTAGAAAGGACACCACCCATGGATTCCACCACCCTCTATTTTTGTCAGGGGCCATCTGACAAAGTGTATCAGGCCAGCATCCAGCCCAAGGATCAAGGCTTCATGGTCCACTTTGCGTATGGTCGTCGCGGCTCCGCTCTCACCACCGGCAGCAAAACTTCAGAACCAGTCGAGTACCAGATCGCCAAGGGCATCTACGACAAGCTCATCAAAGAAAAGACAGCCAAAGGCTATACGCCTGGAACCGACGCAGGCACCACCACGCCACCAGACTCACCTGGCCAGCACAGTGGCATCCACTGCCAGCTCCTCAATCCCATCAACGAACAGCAACTCAACCAGTTCCTGTCCAATCCTGACTACTGGATGCAGGAGAAGTTTGATGGCCGTCGCCTGCTCATCAGGAAAGAAGGTGACCAGATCACCGGCATCAACCGCCTGGGATTCCCCACCGCCGCTCCTGAGACGATTGCCCGCAGCGCTGCCAAATACCCGCGCAGTTTCCTGCTCGATGGCGAAGCAGTCGGAGACACCTTCCATGCCTTCGACCTGCTCACCATCGGACCAGAGGACATGCGTCACCTAGCATTCTCAGTCCGCTACCTGCGGATGCGCGACATGCTCAACGCTTTCGACCATTCGCGCATCCGTTTGGTCGAGGTCATCTTCCCGTGCGAAACGGCTGGCCAGCTCCAGCGGTTCAAGCAGGAAGGAAAGGAAGGCG
>JAFDYP010000183.1 GCA_018267355.1 Bacteroidota bacterium | reverse complement strand
AGATGAAGTAATATGTACCATCAGGCAGTTTATGACCCTGCATATTGGTACCGGACCAGTCGTTCTTGTATGGTCCTACGCTTTCGTAGACCTCATCACCCCACCTGTTGAATATCTTGATGGTAGCGTTAGGGAACTTCTCAGCGCATGGGAATGTAAACACATCGTTCGTTCCGTCATCGTTTGGCGAGAAGCCTGTAGGGAAGAAGCAAGGCGTCACAGTATCTACTACATTGATACAAACAGATGCTGTATCGCACGTCATCAGCGTACTGCCTGTCACTGACTCACAGATACTGTACTCCATATTGTCACTACCGTGGAAACCGGAGTCTGGTGTAAATGTGATCGTGAAGTCGGCGTTGACCACTGCCTGCCCATGCTGAGGCTTAGTGACGATAACCATCACCGTATCCGTAGCAGGTATCAGTGTATCATTATCTATCACGTGGATAGTACCCGGAGTATTGACCAGCGCAGTAGTATCCATACAGCTTCCGTTGTCATCCACTGTATGTATAGGAGGCAGCTGGCAGTTGTACACAAATACCATGGCCGTGTCAAACTGCTGCGGATTGCCATTGTCTGCTATCACATAGCGGAATGTATCAGTACCCACCTCGCTAGGGTTTGGAGTGTAGATGATGTCATTGCCACTGATAGCTACCGTACCCATAGCCGGTGCCTGGCCCGCCGGACCACCTACTGTCACGATATGGATAGCCGTACCGGTGAGTGGGTTGCCTGGATCAGGAACAAAACCGTCATTGGTCATCACGTGGATAGTATCCACTGCGTCGCAGGTGAATGACACATCATTGTTAGCCCAAACAGAGTCTACAGGAGGCTTAGGCAGTACGGTAATGATCACATGTACATTGGTACATGATGTATCTACTCCTGTGCTGCAGATCACGAGGCAGAGAGTGTCATTGCCTACGTAGCCTGTACCACCCATTGTCGTATCACAATCCGGAGTATAAGTAATGCAGAGCGTGCCGTACAGGCCAGTAGTAGTATCTGTAGAGAGTACTGTCAGACCGTGGTTAGATGAATCACAGAATCCTGCGAAATGAACCGAGTATCCAGCACCCATATAGATGGAGTCTATACAGATAGTGTTATTCACTGAGCAGGCCAGTACTGTATCATGTACCGTAGTGTCTACGATGATCGGCGGAGAGCACTTGTGAATGTCTATGAAGACAGTAGCTGTGCTGCAGAGCACCGGTACACCATTGTCACATGCACGGTAGGTGAATGTATCGCGACCCATGTAGCCTGCTACCGGAGTATACAGGAGGCCGGTGCCGCTGTGTACTACCGAGCCATGGCTACCCTGAGTGAAGGTATCGATAGCTATCGCATTGCTGTCAATGTCATAGTCATTGGCCAGCACATTGATGATACTGTCTGTACCAAAGCAGAGGCCGATCGTATCATTCACGAGTGTAGGCGGATGGATATTAGCGCATGTGATATGGATAGACACATTAGCCGTATCCCTACCGCACGTATCAGATACGATGTACTCGAAGAAGGCAGTACCGCAGTAGCCGCTATCCGGACGGAAGATCACAGAGTCACCCACTACCGCGAGTGTGCCGTGAAGGTTCGTCGTATTAGCAAACGCAATGTGGTGAGGTATGGTCGGATCGAGACCGTCATTCACCAGGATACCGGCTATGAGGCTATCACCCTGATAGATACTGAAGGTGTCGTCGTTAGCCAGTACCTGGCAGCACTTCACGTGTACATATACCCACGCTGTGTCAGTAGCACCGAGTACATCCTCTACCTCATAGGCGAATGAGTCTACCACAGCGCCGGTAGGACTACATGTAGTACCATCCGGTGTATAGGTATAGATGCCATTGATGCTATCGGTCAATACAGCTGTACCGTGCAGCGGGCCGGTCACAGTACCTACTACATAGAATGAATCCATCTCAGGGTCGTAGTCGTTAGCCTTGACATGGACTGCCACTGCTACGGTGCTACCTGTCAGCGTAGTGTCATTCACACCCTGCACAGAGTTAGGCACAGTCACCACTACCCTGGCTGTATCGCAGAGAGAGTGAGGCAGGTATGCAGAAGTATCGCAGATCACATAGTAGAATGTGTCCGGATCATTGGCATTAGGTCCCCTGCCCGGCCCGGTGAATGGCGAGTAAGTAATGGTGCCGTCAGCGTTGACTGTCACAGTACCATCCTGGGCCACGCTATCGCCAGGCAGTGTGGTAGTAGTCACATGGATAGGGTCACCGTTAGGATCGCTATCGTTGTGCAGTACAGGTATCACTACATCATGGCCGTATTGTGTAGATGCGTAATCATCGACCGCTACCGGAGGCAGGTTGTGATGAATGCTGGTGTCTACAAAATTGATAGTGATGTATGCCCATGCCGTATCGCAGAGTGGTGCAGGTGCATGTGCCGACAACGTATCACAAATAGAATACTCGAAAGAATCTACTGTGACCGGATCAGTAAACGGACCTACCGGACTAAATACGACCTGGTTAGCTGCATTGTATCCTACGAAGCCGTGTCCACCAGCAGTAGGACCAGCCACGATGTGTGGTATGGTCAGCTGGTCTCCATCCGGATCGAGGTCATTGGCTGCCAAATAGACTATGATAGCCTGTGAGGTATCTGTCACAGCGTAGTCAGTATTAGCTACCGGTGCGTGGTTAGGTACGCCTGTGGTATCGTATACATGTACATAAACCTTAGCTGTATCGCAGAGCACATTCACGAAGTATGGCGAGTTGTCGCAAACCACGACTGTGAATGAATCATTGCCTACATATCCCGTATTTGGTGTATAGATACCTGCGCCGTTGTTATGCGCGTCAGGAGTCCATGTGCCATT
>JAFDYP010000182.1 GCA_018267355.1 Bacteroidota bacterium | reverse complement strand
CTATACCGAGGGTCTTTTACCATATCAGATATGGCAGACAGAAGTACATAGGATATCGGGCAAACACTCAATTATTCCCGCAGGCAATGATAATTATCAGGTTACAGGTTGTCCCTTGTTTATTACAAATCCTGATTCGCAACTACCTCTCTCTATTGGCGTATCCGCTTTTAAATTAAATCACTTTATACCGATTTACCGAAAATCCATTATTAAACCCTTACTGATATGGTCAAACAACGCTGCACTACACCGGCATGGAGCTTGCTCATACTCCTGCTATGCAGCAGCCTCTACGTACAGGCGCAGTCCATCCTGGTGCTATCATGCCCTACGCTGGACCGGCGCAATAACGGCAACGGGCAGTACACCTCTTCGGCGGGTGACTTTCGTCCGGCCTATAGCCAGAATAACCCCGTAGCTCCCAATGTAGTCGGTACACCGTATCAGTTAGTGCCATTCAATCCATCTGCCAAGACCGGTACACTCAGTTTCATATGGACGGCTGCCGCCAATACCAATCTGCCGGTCATTACACGTGTATGGCTCACTGCCTCCGGCGCTACATCTGCCACACTCAGTCCGATACAGTTCGGCCCGCCACCTCCTCCTACACAGACCGGCGGGACCTTTGTAGTACCCTATTCTTTTTATGGACAGAATATGCCGCCCAGCGGCAAAGTGACACTGGAGTTTAGCGATCCGCAGACCGGTCAGGCACTCTTCATCTGTACCTATGACCTGGGCAATAACAACACTACTGCGGCACCGACCATCAGCTGCTCACCGACCTTCACTACGCAGCCCGCTACTCAGATCCTATGTGCGGCCGCTACTGCTTCTTTCAGCGCAGCTGTGACCGGCGCCTCGGCTACACAGTGGCAGGTGAGTACCGATGGTGCCTCATGGACCAATGTGACCAACGGGGGCAACTATAGCGGCGCCACAGCCGCTACCCTGACCATAGCCAATCCGACTACTTACGACGGCTATTACTATAGGGTCTATGCCACTGCGGCCTCTGGCTGCAGGGATACATTCAGTACCTCAGCGCAGCTGATAGCCAAGCCGCTGCCTACGGCGGTATTTCAGGATACGGCCTTCTGCGGTACCGGTACGCGCAGCATGCGGGTCAACCTGAGCGGCAGCAGTCCATGGAGTGTGACCTATACTGCTGCGGTATCCGGTGGAGGCACCACTACCACTACACTGTCTAATGTCATTACCAATCCTTTTTATTTCTCTGTCAGTCCGTCTGCTACTACTATCTATACCATCACCTCCGTATCTGACCAGTACTGTAGCAATAGCGGCCCGGCAGGCACTGTCCGCTCTACTATATCTGCAGTGCCAGCTATATCTCCGTCCAATGCTACTACGTGCTATGGCAGTGGTAGCTTTGGCCTGGCCTATACTGCCACGCAGAGTCCGGACCGGTATACCCTGACTGCGGGTACCCGTGCTATGCCGGGGTTCAGTACGATCAGCAATGCCAGCCTCTCAGCCTCGCCGCTGTCCATCACCATACCCGCCAACACCCCGGCAGGAGTATATGACTTTAACATAGCGGTGAGCAATAGCACCAGTAGCTGCAGTGCTGCAGCGGTACCTTTCACAGTGACTGTAGTGAGCAATCCTACCGTGGCCGCGACAGCCGGTAGTGGTAGCGCATGTGCGGGATCTACCATCACACTGACTGCTGCTCCGTCTGGTTTGTCTTCTTATGCCTGGTCACTGAGTCCCTCCACATCTGTGATAGCCACAGGTGCTACAGCCAGCGTCACCCTGAGTGCCACCAGCACCTATACCGTGACCGCTACCAATGCCAGCGGCTGTACTGCTACAGCCAGCGTATCTGTGACCGCCCTCAGCGGCCCCAGCCTCACTGTGACCGGAGGTGCTACCATCTGCAGTGGCAATGCCATCAGGCTCACCGCCTCCGGAGGGAGCAGCTATACATGGACACCATCTACAGGACTCTCTGCCACCACCGGTAGCAGTGTGGTCGCATCGCCATCCAGCACGACTACCTATACGGTTTCTTCTCAGGATACCTCCAGCTGCCGCTCTACAGGCACCGTGACAGTGACGGTCAATACACCTACCATAGCGGTGACCAGCAGCGCCACGATATGCAGTGGCTCTATCAAAACGCTGACCGCTACGGGTGGCAGTACCTACTACTGGTACCCCACCACAGGCCTCTATACTGATGCGGGTGCTACTACAGCCTATACAGGCACCTCTGTAGCTACCGTATATGCCAAACCCACTGCCAGTACTACCTACTACGTAGTAGATGCCAATGCCAGCGGCTGTAGCGCTACGGCATCCAGCACAGTATCGCTCTCGGCCTCTCCGGTCAATACTGCCACCAGTACTGCCAGCAATGTGATATTCTGTACGCAGGGTACTACCTCTTTTGTACTACGGGTATATATGAGCCCGGCAGTGGTCTCCTCCACCTGGTATTACTCCACAAACGCGTCATCTTATACCAATGTGACCAGTACTACTGCTATCACCGGTGTGACGCTCACGCCCTATGCCGGTACCGATAGCGCCTCTATGACGCTATCAGGCTATGGCAATTCCGGCTACACCGGTGCTAAGTATTTCCGGCTGGTGATGACAGGAGCCAGCTGTACCTATAGCTATGACATCTTTATCACAGATACTAAAAGTACTGCGACCTCTCCTGCGCCTACGGCCACCAGCACCACTATCTGCAATGGCAACAGCGTGACCATGAGCATAGGCAACCTCGCCTCAGGCAGTACCGCCCAGTGGCAGTCCTCACCAGATAGTACTACCTGGACCAATATCACGGGTGCTACCGCATCTACCTATACCGCTACACCATCGTCCAGTACCTACTATCGCGTGGTGTATAATGGTGGTACAGGAAACTGCGGCAGCACGAGCTCCAAAATACTCATCACTGTAGCCTCTGCGCTCTCAGCCAATACACTGAGCCCGGCATCTACCTGCTCTGATGGCCGCAGCACTATCAGCCTGAGCGGATCGGCTATCACGGGAGGTATATTCCAGTGGCAGTCGTCTACTACTTCGTCGGCTGCGGGCTTCGCTGATGTGCTGGGAGCTACCAGCCAGAACTACACACTGCCTACCAATATCGTGAGTACTACCACCTGGTATCGTAGAGTAGCCAGCACCAGCATATGCGCTACCAATACCAGTACAGCGGTAGTGGTCTATCCGCCTATATCCAATAATCAGATCACTACAAATGATACGGCCTTCTGCGGTACAGCACCAGCTATCACGCTCAGCGGCTCTACACCGGCGGGTGGCAATGGTACCTATACCTACCAGTGGATGAGCTCCAGCAATGGTACCACTTTCAGCAATATAGGCGGCGGCACGTCTATCAGCAATACCACTTCCTCATCTTCACAGACGCTGTACTATAAGCGTATCGTGTCCAGTGGTGGCTGTCTGGATACTACCTATGCCCGGACGGTAAAGGTAAATAGCAATCCATCTATATCTCTGACCTCTGGCAGCACTATATGTGCAGGCACTGCGGTGGCGCTCACCGCAGCAGGTGCGCTGACCTATGGCTGGAGTCCGGGCACAGAGCTATCATCTACTACCGGCAGCTCTGTGACCGCCACACCTACCAGCACACGTACCTATACCGTGACCGGTACTAATGGCTACGGCTGTACGGCCTCTGCCAGCGTGACACTGACCACTACTGCACTGCCAGCTACCCCGGGGCTCACCAGCTCGGCCAAAACTATCTGTAGCGGTACCGTAAACCTGACCTCTCAGGTCTCATCCGGTAGTGGTGTGCAATGGTACACTGCACCACAGGCCAGCCCCACCTATAGTGTGAGTACGCCTACTGCGGTCTCTGCGGCGGGTACTTATTATGCGTATGCCAGCAGCAGCGGATGCTACAGCTCAGGCTATGCTACGTTTACCCTCACACTGGCCAATGTCGCTGCACCCGCAGTGGCAGCGTCTTCGCTCAGCTATTGCGCTCCCGCTACTGCAGACCTCACGTCGCTGCAGCCAGCCCCGGCATCCAATACCACGCTGGAGTGGCATACTGTATCCAGCAGCCCATCGGCAGGCAACCTGGTGGCTACGCCATCAGCCGTAGGCAGCGGCACGTACTATCTGTATGCATACTCCTCTGCTGGTAGCTGCTATGGCACTGCCTCTGCAGCAGTGGGTGTGACTATCAATGCCACCTCCTCAGCTACGGTGTCCAGTACCTCTGTATCTGTATGTGCACCAGCCACAGTCAATCTCAACGATTACAATACGACCTCGGGTACCAATACCTACACATGGTACACCAGCAGTACGCCGAGTCCGTCTACCAGAGTACTTTATCCTACGCAGATCAGCCAGTCAGGCAGCTACTACCTTATGCCAGTGAGCGCCGCTGGCTGCCAGGGCACTATGTCTCCGGCGGTGAATGTCGCGATCAATACATCGCCATCTGCAGCTATCAGCTCACCTGACGCCTACTGCGGTGCGGTGTCGCGCACTATCACAGCTACTACCAATGCTGTGTCGCCCACCTACCAGTGGCAGAGCAGTAGTGATGATGGCCTCACCTGGAGCACACTAGCCGACACTGCTCCATACTCCGGCGCCACCACCTCGGCCCTGACCATCAATCCTACCACCGGCCTGAGTGGTATGTACTACAGGTATATAGTGACCAATGGCGGAGGCTGCTCTACTACCAGCAGCCCGGCAGTACTGGTGCAGGAGACACTCCCGACCATTGTAGGCAATCCTCAGGATACTATGATCAATGCGGGTAGTACCGTATACCTGGATGTGCAGGTCTCTGGCTCTACCTCCTTGGACTATCAGTGGCGCGTAAGCGCAGACAGCGGCACTACGTATACGGCGCTATCAGACAATGCGAGCTACAAGGGCGTCAATACACCTACGCTGGCCATCGTCAATTCATCATCCGCTTTCAATGGACTGCTATACCAGGTAGTCATCTCCAATAGCTGTGTGACGCTCTCGTCCAGTGCGGCGCGGATCGCCTTTAGTACGAGCACGCCGCTGCCGGTCACCTGGCTGTACTTCGTGGCACAAAGAGCAGGCACTGATGCAGCCCTCACATGGGCTACCGCCTCAGAGATCAATAGCCGTGACTTTGTGGTGCAGCGCAGTGCAGATGCGCAGGAGTGGAAGGACATAGCCGATGTGCAGGCGGCTGGTAATAGCAATAAAGAACTAACCTACACTTATAATGACCAGCACCCGCTGGCCGGGGTCAGCTACTACCGCATACAGCAGCGGGATATAGACGGAGATGTGTCATATAGCATCTTGCAAGCTGTAGACTTTGGCAAAGGACTGGTAAATACGGTGGTGGTATATCCCAATCCTGTCAAGGATGGTCACATGAATATCGCACTGGACAAAGCCGGCCCGATGACGATCTACAACGATATGGGCAAGCAGGTGTACACCGGGGATTGCCACAGCGGTACGCAAAGCATAAATGTGGATGGACTCTCAAAGGGGCTGTATCAGGTACGGACAGAAGAAGGCTCACTGATAGTAGATATCGAGTAGGCTAATGGCTGGAGACGTGGACCATGGCACTTTTTGCGCTGGTCAAAGTAAGCTGGTATCATTTGTGTGTTAGCAGGTGAGAGCGGGGCCGCTTACCTTTGCCCGCTCTAAACTAACTGACATGTACAAACTGAAGATCATCACTACTACTACCCGTCCCGGCCGCAAAGGTCCCATCCTCGCAGCCTGGATCGCAGACATAGCCAAACAATACCCTGACTACCAGACTGAGGTCATAGACCTGGGAGAACTGAATCTGCCTCTCATGGACGAGCCCGAGCACCCACGCTTCCACAAGTATCAGCATGAGCATACCCAAAAGTGGAGCACCACGATAGATGATACAGATGCCTTTATCTTTGTGACGGCAGAGTATAACTACTCCATGACCACTCCGGTCAAGAATGCTATTGATTACCT
>JAFDYP010000181.1 GCA_018267355.1 Bacteroidota bacterium | reverse complement strand
GGTTTACGAGCTTCTCAGCGCGCAGCAGGGCAGACTCCATCTGGAGGATGTCAGCCAGTACATCAGCTGCGTGCATCAAGATCTCCTGCTCACTCTCCAGCTTCTGCATCAGCTTCTGCACTGCACCACCTGCTACCAGGAGGAATGCTTTCTTGGCATTCTTCAGCGCCTTGCGTTCAGCGCCGAAGATATCGTCAGCGTCTGGTGTAGAGAAATCAGGCACAGACATCAGCTCCTTCTGGATAGCCATAGCCGGTGTGAAGAGGTCGATCTTGCCCTTCATCGCAAACTTCAGGAGTGCATCGATAGAGAGCATACGGTTGATCTCATTCGTACCTTCAAAGATACGGTTGATACGTGCATCGCGATAAGCACGTGCCATCGGATACTCCTCAGAGAAGCCGTAGCCGCCATGTATCTGCAGGGCCTCGTCTACTACGAAGTCCAGCACCTCAGAGCCTACGAACTTCAGCAGGGCGCACTCGATCTGGTACTCCTCTGCACCACCTGTCAGATACTCTGTCATAGAGGCGCCGGACTCTTTCAGGTCATGCTCCTTCTGCGCGATCATATCGCACACACGCCATGAGGCAGACTCAGCCACCCAGAGGCGGATAGCCATCTCACCCAGCTTGTGCTTGATCGCACCAAAGTTGGCGATAGGCGTCTTGAACTGCTGACGCTCGTTAGCATACTTCACTGCCTGGTCCAGGGCACGCTTGCTGCCACCCAGTACACCGTTGCAGAGCTTGTAGCGGCCTATGTTCAGGATCTGGAAGGCGATCTTGTGGCCCTTGCCGGCTTCGCCCAGCAGGTTCTCTACAGGCACCTTTACGTTGTTGAAGAATACCTGACGGGTAGAAGATGCCTTGATACCCATCTTCTTCTCCTCAGCGCCCAGGCTCAGGCCTTCGTAGCCTTTCTCTACGATGAAGCCTGTGAACTTCTTGTCATCGCCATCTATCTTGGCAAACACGATGAAGATATCTGCAAAGCCGGCGTTGGTGATCCACATCTTCTGGCCATTGAGTACATAGTACTTGCCGTCTTCGCTCAGTACCGCCTTGGTACGCGCGCCGAGGGCGTCAGAGCCAGACCATGGCTCAGTGAGGCAGTAGGCAGCCTTCAGCTCGCCGGTACCCAGCTTAGGCAGGTACTTCTTGCGCTGCTCTTCATTGCCAAAGTACACGATAGGCAGCGTACCGATACCGGTATGTGCACCGTATGCTACAGAGAAACCGTGGCCACCACCCATCACCTCAGTGACGTAGGAGATAGTGTTGAGGTCCTTGCCCAGGCCTTCATATTCCTCAGGGATAGCGAGGGAGAGGAGGCCGAGCTCGCCGGCTTTCTCGATCTTGCCTGCGCTGAGCATCGGGTCATGGTCGAGCTTCTCCAGCTCAGGGTCTATCTCCGTCTTGAGAAAGTCCTTGACCATGTCGCGCATCATCTGCTGGTCTTCGTTGATCTGCTCGGGGATATAGCAATCCTCCCAGCTGCTGTCCTTGATCAGGAACTCACCACCCTTGAGGGCAGCCTTCTTTGTAGTTTCTGCTGAAGTGCTCATCTTCTTTTTTAGTATTTAGTAATTAGTATTAAGTATTTAGATAAATGCAATTAGTTCTGACTATTTAGTTTTGATTGCAGATTGTAGCTCATCTTTTGAACTTCATTGATTCTTGCGCAAAGCGCGTCAGAGGAAGTGCTATCGATAAGCTCCAATCTTTGTGAAACGATAAGCTGTGTTTCCAATTCATAAGACGAACCATGCGCTATTGATAAAAAGTGGCAAAACTCCTTATCGGAATTTCGGCCAGCTCCCTCGGCGATATTTGATGGAATGGATACAGCGCACCTTCTCATTTGTGAAATCAATCCATATTTCTCCTCCTTCGGAAAGTCTCCAGTAGCTTTATAAACATCCACAACAAGGTCGATGGCCTTATTCCAAACCTTCAATTGCTTATAGTCGTGCATGCTATTGTATTTGCATTGTCTTAATACTAAATACTAACTACTAAATACCGCTCCCTTTAGAAACAATATTGTCCTTCCTCGATCAGTTTGTCAGCGATCCTACGGCGTGCAGCCACAGTATTCACCGGCTCCAGCTTGGTGAACCTCTTGAGGCCCATCAGCATGATGCGCAGCATATCACCATCGTTGAAAGACACGATAGCGTGCTTGCCAGAGAGATTGATACGCTCGAGGGAATCAGAGATGTAAGTCTTAGTAATGTCGATCTGAAGTGCACAAGCTTCTGCACCGCGGATGCTGATCAGCTTCTCAGTCTTGAGGAGAGTAGATTCGCATACGAAGAGCTCGATGAGCATGTCTGCGATGTCCATCATTACTTCTTGCTCCTTCTCCAGGTTCTGCATGAACTTCTGTACCGCAGCGCCGGCAGTCATAAGGATAGCCTTCTTAGCATTGAGCAGCGCCTTGCGCTCATTGCCAAATACGTCATCTGCATCCGGCGTAGAGAAATCAGGCACTGACATCAGCTCCTTCTGCACTGCCATAGCTGGCGTGAAGAGATCGAGTTCGCCCTTCATGGCTTTCTTTACCAGCATGCCTACAGAGAGGAGGCGGTTGATCTCGTTAGTACCTTCAAAGATACGGTTGATACGAGAGTCCCTGTACGCGCGTGCTACCGGATACTCCTCTGAGAAGCCAGTACCACCGAACACCTGTACAGCCTCATCTACTACATAGTCGAGCACCTCAGAGCCAAACACTTTGAGTATCGCGCACTCTACAGAGAACTCCTCTGCAGCCTGCAGCTTGGCTTGTACTTTGTCTACGCCCTTGGCTACTGCCGCATCTATGTAGTCCTGTATCAGGCCCGCTGTGCGGAAAGTAGCTGCATCGGTAGCGTAGGTCTTGATAGCCATCTCAGCCAGCTTGTGCTTGATCGCTCCGAAAGAAGAGATCGGCACGTTGAACTGGATACGCTCATTAGCGTACTTGATAGCAGTCGTTGTTGTTTCTTTAGCGCCGCCGAGAGCGAGCACGCCCAGCTTGTAGCGGCCTATGTTCAGTACGTTGAACGCGATCTTGTGGCCCTTGCCTATCTCGCCGAGTACGTTCTCTACCGGTACCTTTACATTGTTGAAGAATACCTGACGGGTAGAGCTGCCCTTGATACCGAGCTTGTCCTCCTCTGCGCCGAGGGAGATACCTTCTGTCTTCGCATCGATGATAAAGCCGGTGAACTTCTCGCCATCTATCTTGGCAAATACGGTGAAGAGGTCTGCAAATCCCGCATTGGTGATCCACATCTTCTGGCCGTTGATGATATAGTGCTTGCCATCTTCGCTGAGTACTGCCTTGGTCTTGGCACCCAGTGCATCAGAACCGGAGCCCGGCTCCGTCAGGCAGTAAGAAGCCTTGATGCTGCTATCGCCGAGGCCCGGCAGGTATTTCTTCTTTTGCTCCTCTGTACCAAAGTAGAGGATAGGCAGCGTACCGATACCGGTGTGCGCCGCAT
>JAFDYP010000180.1 GCA_018267355.1 Bacteroidota bacterium | reverse complement strand
TTGTGGATTTTATAACCATCCAGACAAGGAATGCGTATGCGCTCCCGGAGTGGTTCAAAAGTATCTTAATAAGATATCAGGGCCACTGCTAGACCGCATCGATCTGCATGTAGAGGTCACGCCTGTGGCATTTAAAGAACTCAGTAATCAGCAGCGTGCGGAGCCGAGTGACGCGATCCGCGAGCGGGTGATCAGGGCCCGGCAGATACAGGAGGAGCGCTTCAAAGGAAATGAGGGCATGTATGCCAATGCGCAGATGGAAGCTAAACAAGTGGAAGAAGTCTGCCTGATCACAGATCCGGCCCGCAATCTGCTGGATCGCGCCATGCAAAAGCTGCAACTTTCTGCGCGCGCCTATAGCCGTATCCTGAAGGTAGCGCGTACGGTAGCAGATCTGGCCGATAGCCCGGATATCAAAACGGAGCATATAGCAGAGGCTATCCAGTATCGCAGCCTCGATAGGGAAAATTGGGCAGGCTAAAAGGACGACTGGTTTAGTCCAATTGCAACTTCATTATCTCATACTTCTGAGAGCTCAGATCTTGAGCTCCTACCCAATAATAAGTGCCGTCATATGCTACGCAGTTAATATTATAGCCCTCCAGATACCATGCGCCGTCACCAGGCTGCAGATAGTACGGATGCACGCTGTACAGCAAGCCCACGTGCCCAAATAATAAGTAACCGTTGACGTAGGCCAGATCTTTTACATCACTGCTGAGCGAATGCGGATAATGGCTCCATGTAGAAGCTACCGGATCAAAAACCTGAAGATTGCCATAGCTTTGAGCATAAATACCATCTGATTTAGCTGCCAGGGCAGAAATATTAGCTGATGGATTGAAAGGCGAGCTATATGAGTTTATCCCCGTAGTTGTATTGAGGTGATATAACTGATTAGCACTGGACGCCCAAAGGGTTCCATCGAGAAAGTCAAGCCCGTCGTATTCTTGATCTGTGACCACTTCATGTACTATGCGCTGTTGCGCCGGGTCAAATTCAAATAACTTAGTATAAGACGTACTACCCGGGTAGTTTTTCAGTGCGTATATGTGGCCGCCATAATAGGTGATAGCAGTCACACCAGCCGTATCGGCAAAAGAAGAAACAACAGTAGGGACATGTACCCATTGAGCAGGGGATTTTGGAGCGGTGTTACTCGGTAGCAGCTTGAGGTAATCGGTATTTCCATCGTTGAGTATCAGGGTGTCTCCACTATAGCGTGTATTATACAACAGAAGATCTGATACTCCCTGCAGTTTGAGTTGTGTACCTGTGTACTCATATTTATAGGCGCTTATGATCTTATAGCCATCGTAATCCTTTGAGGCGGCATACCATTTATTTTCCGATGCAGCAATGTAAAATTCTTCAGTAGTTCCCGCTTTGACCCAGCTACCTGTGAGGGATTTTGTAGCGGTGTTTTCTTTCTTGCAGGAGCCGGACAGTATAGCTATTACTCCTATTGCTATTATGCTTATTGAAATCTTTTGCTGGTGCATATTTATGGTGATTTATGCTGTCTGATTAGTTAAGGGTGATTTTTTGGAAGCTGCCAGGTACCTGTAGTCCGTCTGAAACGTAGATCCAGAAATCACTGCCGCCCGCTGATGCTATTACATCAGAGCCCATGCCATCTTTGAGACGATATGTTTTTACAACCTGAAGAGTTGCCGGATCTATTTTTAAAACGGTTGAATTTCTCACCGCAAAAAGATAACCGTCTGCAAATGCAAGATCATTATAGTTGTCTGGCATTTGATAAGAGTTAAAAGAATTGGTACCGATGCTATAGACATCCAGTCTATAGCCACTGATACAATAGATATTGTTTACCCCGTCATAGGCAAGCTGACTTGCATCACCATTGCCATGAGGCACAGCGGGAGAGGTGAAGGTCACCGCATGAGTGGATGGGTCTATTTTCACAAGTTTCCTTTGTGTCTGATCATATGCCCAAAGGTCGCTGCCCACAGCTTCAATACCACTGGCATTATTCGCCAGGCTGAAACCAGTCACATAGGTAGCGGTGTTCGGGTTATATGCCTTCAGTCCTCCATAGGTGTAGCTCGTCCAGATAGTACTCCCTATAGTAGTCAGCGCATCCATCTGCAGGTCTGGCCATGGCAGGCTGGTGCCATATACGGCCAGTGGCATCCAGGTATCCAGTGTGGTAGAAGAGGCATCCGGCACCAATATGAAATTGTTAGAGCTATTCGGATTGTCTACATCCTGCAGCAGTTTTAGAGTGTCTCCGGACTTACTATACTGGAAAAGAGTACTGCTGACCAAAACCGTATTGGACTCGATCTGATAGGCCTTTTTTGAGTATTCGTGCGCTCCTGTAGAGGTAGTCGTCATGGTCGTGAGAATCATATCGGACCCGATGATCACATAGCCCGGTCCATAAGGAGCATTTACCAAACGCCACGATCCCACCAACTGATTAGATGTCGTATTTCCTTTTTTGCATCCGGAGAATAGGATTGCCAGCACGATAAATGCCAGCAGGCACTTATTAATAATGGAACGCTTCATGTTTAAGGGAGGTTAAATTTTGCAATATCAATATGAATGTCATAGGAAGAGGTACCCTGAGTCACTCTCTCTGAGACAAAGGAAGTACCGTCATAACAAAGGCCCAAATAGGAGCCATTCAGAGATAGGCCGGTGCTGTTGGTCTGCAGATTATAAGTTTTGGTAAACTGACCTGTAGTGAGATCGAGCTCCATAAGATAGGTGAAGTATAGAAAATACACTTTATCATCTTTGACCTCTATATCAATATATCCGGTAGGAACAGACCCGGAGAAAAACTCAGGCAATGAGGCAAGTGATGTAAAATTGTCAGACACAGGATCATAATCGTAAAAAGTACCTGTGCCTGTCAGCACCAGTATCTTGCTTCCATGTTTTGCCATCGACACCACGCCGGCAGGTGCTGCGCTGGACAGGGCAGTGACAGCAGATGTAGGCAGGTCTATATTTCTGAGTTTCAGGTCTACAGATGGAGTAGATATCCATGTGCCGGATGCGCTGCTGGCCAGACCGGTGGCGGTGCCAGCCATTGCAGTAGTCGAATCGACTTGCAGTGTGTTGGCGGCATTGATGGAATATAATTTTTTAGTATAAACACTACTGATCACATAGCTAGTGCCATTATAATCCAGCGGACCTAGCCAAAATCCATTTCCGGCCGAAGTATAGCTTGTGATGGAGATGTCTCCGACCCACAAGGCAGGGTCCTGATCAGCGTCCTTTTTAAACTTCCACGTACTGCCGGGGCTGGTCAGATAGAGCGTATCATTAGATACCCTGTAGCTGTATACAGTAGCATTCGAGCCGGATAGAGGTATCGTGATCTCATCTTTCTCGGTCACATAAGCTACTCCTTCTTTGATATGCAGATTATATAAAAGCGATCCAAGCTTAAATGCGGTTTGATTATCTTTCAAAACCAAGTACTTAAATCCGGAAGATGAGATTGTATCTATATTCTTCCAGGTGCCCGTCAGGGATGGAGCAGGGTTATTTTTTTTGCATCCCGAAGTTATAGCGAGCATGACACCCACCGTCAGGATGGCAGCTGTAGATTTCATTATAGTTCTGAGCATCAGACAAATATTTTGTTAAAATTAACTATATCCGGGAATAAAGACAAGAATTCTGGCCTCGCGGCTTTACTATATATATTGCCCTGGACGGAGTGTCTGATCTATCAGTGAAGCCCAGCGAGAGGCACCATAAGCGATCGTATCCTGTCCCGGGGTACACTTATCTCCACGATCCTTTTTTGCTCATCATATCGCCAGCTGTTTCTCTCGGGTGTTTGACTCCATTCAGCACTTATGCCATCCGGTTTATTGCTATCCATGATGCGGATAGTATAGCTACGGCTGGCCGGCTCACCCGCATACACACATGTGCCCGGTGTGACGGTGAGAGATGCATGATCACCCGTGCGCTGGTACTTAAATCTGGTGAAGGAATATTGATCCTCCTTATAGCGCTCTGTACTGCCGTCATCCTCATATAGGTCGAGACTAGCATTGCCGTCGGTATATATGGCCAGTATCAATGTATCGAGGCTGCTGCCCGATATATGCTGCTTTGTGGTCTGCATCGGTATGATACTGCCGGCCTTGACAAACATGGGGATGTCATTCAGTCCGTATGCTTCGTCAGCATATTGATCGCCGGCTATCCTTTTTCCGGATTGGAAATGGTACCATTCGCCTGCAGGCAGCCAGGTTTTCTGCCGGATCGTCTCGCGGCCATGCATACTCTTGTAGATCGGATCGATTATTATATTGCTGCCAAAGTAGTACTGGTGCGGAAGGTGATAAGCCAGGTCATTCTGCGGATACTCATAGTACATCGGGCGGATCAGTGATACACCCGAGTCATAGGCCATACGCGCGTATGTATAAATATAGGGTAGCAGTGCATATCTCAGTTGCAGCGCCTCCCGCATGGCCTCCAGATTTGTAGCCGGGTACATCCACATACGGCGTTCTATTTCTTTGTCATTGGTCGCATGCGTGCGGAAGATGGGGCTCATAGCTCCCCATTGTATCCAGCGGGTGTAGAGCTCAGCATCTTTTTTGTTATTTCTATTGAGTCCCCAGTGGCCGCCTATATCATGACTCCAGAAACCGAAGCCAACATTAGAGGCTGTAGCTGTAAATTCAGGCTGGTATGCCAATCCCTTCCAGCTGATCATATAGTCTCCCGAAAACCCTATCTGGTAGCGATGATTGCCCAGGCCGCCATACCGGTGAAAGATCAGGGGACGCTTGCCCTGCCTCTGCATGTCGCTATAGTGGACGTAGTTTAGGTAGAAAGTCGGATTGACACCTTTGATATTGGTACTACCCCACTGCTGCCAGTCCAGCCACCAGAAGTCTACCCCTTCCTTTTCGTAAGGATGTAGTAGCACATCAAAGTAGTTTTTTGCAAACGTTTTATTAGTGATGTCAAAAGGGATTGGCTTGTGCCCCACAGTATCAGCATGCATGGCATTGGCAAAAGCGCCGTACGCAGCCTCATGCACCTGTACGCCTGCAGCCGGGTGCAGATTCAGGCAGCTCTGCAGGTGGTGTTCATGCACCCATCCCAGAAACTCTTTGTGATCGGGAAAGTACTTTTTCTCCCACGTGAAACCCGTCCATCCGTTAGGCTTGGGCGTATATTTATCAAAGACCTCGGGACTGGATTTTTGAGTCAGGTGCCAGTCCATGTCTATCACCAGCACATCCAGCGGCAAGTTATTTTTAGCATATCCGTCCACAATGTCTTTCATCTCTGCCTCCGTATATGCCCAGTAGCGGGAGTACCAGACGCCAAAAGCATATTTTGGGGGCAGGGATATCTTGCCCGCTACCTGAGTAAAATCAAAGAGAGCCTTCTTGTAGTGATCGCCGTATCCGAAGAAATACCAATCCTGCTCCACTGCTTTTCGGGCCTCCACCCACGGCCAGTCTGAGCTGTCAAACAGGGGGCGCTCCGAGTCATCTATCAGGGCCCAACCACTGCGAGAGAGGATACCGTCATCCAGCCGGATCTTTTTCATACCCATCAGGCTAAATTTGCCTGAGACCCCGTCCAGGGTCCTGGTGGTGCCTTTAAGGTTCTGCTTGTCTTTCATACCCGGACGCCAGCTAAACTGCCTGACGCCATCATTGTAGCTGACCAGCAGGTTTTTTTCAGAAAATGGTCCGGACTGCTCCACATAACTCAGCTTGAGCAGACTGGTTTCTATGAGCAGCTTGCCATCCTGATGGCGTATCTGATAGGCAGGCACGGGCAGCTGCCGGTTTAGAAAGGTCAATGAAGCTTTGTCCATGAAAAAAGAGTCTGACGCATACTCCATACGGATAAGGCCATCAGTCAGCACCGTAAATCGTGCCCGCCCATTTGTCACCACGGCTGCCGGCAATGCCACCGGGTGGTAGACCTGAGCCGAGCCGACGTATGAGAGGCATATGGCGAAGAAGAGGAGAAGATTGGATTTCATAGCTTGAATATATAGAATACCACCACAGCGCGCTATCACGGATTCTTAACCTTGAGAAAGGGGCTTGCCTGTCATGCATAGGTCATCACGGATAGTACTCTTTACTTTTAGTTAACAGTGGATTCACCGAAGGTAAAGGCCTGTATACCGCAGGGTGTTTTTTGGGAAAAATTTTAACGTGGAAAACTTGTTGATAGTCTGTCACATTCACTATCATTGCATCCCTCAAAAATAGCGATGCAAATCGGAGCTACACATATATCGATGGTCAGGGTCAGCAGGAAGCCTTTTTGCAAAAGGTCTTTTGCTCTGACTGGCACTGCATTTACCATCGATGCGCACGCTGTTAGTTTCACGCTCTGTACCCCGTTCTTCCCCAGGCGTTGATGCCTGATCATACCCTTTCCCCGTTTAGATGGGCACATAGTTTGCTCATGTCGTGTCTCTGATGAGATATATTTTTTAGTAGTTTTTTCAATAGGAAACAGGAAAATGGATAAGTCGTTTAAAGTACTTATTGCCGATAGCAGTCATGAGCATTTCGCAGAGCAGATCTGCACTGAGATGGAAGTATCTGCGCGTGCCCGAGGCACAGGCATAGCCAAACGGTCTCCGGACTATGTGCGTGAGAAAATGCGTGAAGGAAAGGCAGTGTTGGCCCTCACCGCAGATGGCGAATGGGCTGGCTTCTGCTATATAGAGTCGTGGGGCCATGGCAAGTATGTAGCCAACTCTGGTCTGATAGTAGCCAGCCAATTTCGCAAAAGTGGCCTGGCGCGTGAGATCAAGAAGAAGATATTTGAACTATCGCGCTCTCGCTATCCTGAGGCCAAGCTTTTCGGTCTGACCACTGGCCTTGCTGTGATGAAGATCAACTCGGACCTCGGCTATGAACCTGTCACCTACTCCGAGCTCACAGATGATGATGAGTTCTGGAAAGGATGTCGCAGTTGTGTCAATTTCGAGATCCTGCAAAGCAAGGAGCGCAAGAATTGCCTCTGCACAGCTATGCTCTACGACCCCGCCGAGAAGGAAAAAGAAGCAGCAGCAGCACCCGTCAAAGCAGGTAGCAAGAGCAACACACCATCCATCTGGAAAGGCTTTCTCTCCATTTTATTCTCACCAAATCACTGACCATATCATGAGTCAAACAAAAAAAGTCGTACTCGCATTCAGCGGCGGATTAGATACCACCTTCTGCGCCATTCATCTCCGCGAGGAGCTGGGCTATGAGGTACATGCCTTGACTGTCAATACCGGTGGATTCTCTGATGAAGAGCTTGGGAAGATCGAAGCCCACGCCCTGAAGCTGGGAGTCAAGTCGTTCAAGGCTGTAGATGCGCGCGATGACTATTATCGCGATGTCATACGCTACCTGATCTTTGGCAATGTACTGAAGAACAATACATATCCTCTGTCAGTGAGTGCGGAGCGTATCGTACAGGCCATAGCTACCGCGCGTTACGCTGCTGAGATCGGTGCGGAGGCTGTGGCCCATGGCAGTACCGGCGCAGGCAATGACCAGGTACGGTTTGATATGGTGTTTCATATTATCGCCCCTGCTGTGCAGATCATCACGCCCATCCGAGACCTTCGCCTGTCCCGCGAGGCAGAGATCGAATACCTGAAGGCGCACCGGGTGGATATGAACTTTGAGAAGGCGGCATATAGCATCAATAAGGGTATCTGGGGTACCTCTGTCGGAGGCCGTGAAACACTGACCTCACATGGCAGCCTGCCAGAGTCTGCCTACCCTACCCAGCTGACAGCCCAGGGTTCTTCTGAAGTAAAGCTTGTTTTTGAAAAAGGTGAACTGAAGGGAATCAATGGAGTACAGTATGACAACCCTGTGGATGCCATCCAGGCGCTCCAGGCGCTTGCTGCACCATATGCCATAGGCCGCGATATACATGTAGGAGACACCATCATCGGTATCAAGGGCAGGGTAGGCTTTGAGGCAGCCGCTCCGGTGATCATCATCAAGGCACACCACCTGCTCGAGAAGCATACGCTCACAAAATGGCAACTCTACTGGAAGGATCAGATGGCTGCCTGGTACGGCAACTGGCTGCACGAAGGTCAATACTTTGACCCGGTCATGCGCGATATAGAGACCTTTCTAGCATCTACGCAGGCATTTGTATCAGGCGAGGTATCGCTCACTATGATGCCATACCGGTTTGAGCTGACCGGGGTCAGCTCACCTCACGATCTCATGTCCGCCAAATTTGGCAGCTATGGTGAGATGAATAAGACCTGGAGCGGAGAGGATGTAAAGGGGTTCACCAAGATATTTGGCAACCAGACCGGCATCTATTATCAGGTCAATAACCTCAACGCTGTAAATGAAAAAGATTAAGGCAGGCATCATCGGTGGCGCGGGCTACACAGGTGGCGAGATCATCCGTCTTTTGCTTCTGCACCCCGATGTAGAGATAGCTTTCGTACAGAGTGCGAGCAGTGCTGATCAGCTTTTATCCGATGTTCATACTGATCTTTTGGGTGACACGGAGCTGAAATTTGTTGCAGATCACCGTATGGATATAGACGTGCTTTTTCTGTGTGGTGGTCATGATGCTGCTCGCAAATTTCTGAAGGAAAATGATATCCCTGATTCTGTGGTCGTCATAGATCTCAGTCAGGATTTTCGCCATTCAGACAAGAATACCGCGTCTGGTCGCAGCTTTATATATGGCCTGCCCGAGCTAAACAGAGAGAAGATAAAAGTAGCCAAAAGCATAGCTAACCCCGGCTGCTTCGCCACTAGTATAGAGCTGGCACTCCTGCCACTGTCAGCAGCAGGAGCACTCAGAGGAGATATCTATATCAATGCGACTACAGGCAGTACCGGGGCAGGTCAGGCTCCAGGCGCTACTACGCATTTCAGCTGGCGCGATAGCAATCTATCGGTATACAAACCATTTGCACATCAGCATCTGAGAGAGATAGCAGAGTCACTTAAAGTGCTGCAGCCAGAATTGGCCTCAGATTTAGTTTTTATTCCTCAAAGGGGTAACTTTACCCGTGGTATCCATAGCGCCATAGTAGTGCGTACAGATGAAAGCCTGGAAACGTTACTTGGCTTGTACGAAAACTACTATTCCGTTCATCCTTTCGTGCACATGAGCAGGCGCGAGATAGATATGAAGCAAGTGGTGAATACTAACAAGTGTTTGTTGCACCTGGAGGTTTCTGACGGCAAGGTGCTCATCACATCTGTGATAGATAACCTGCTCAAGGGTGCATCTGGCCAGGCCGTACAGAATATGAATATCATTTTTGGGCTAAGTGAAACCACCGGGCTATTACTTAAACCTTCTGCATTCTGACCATGAAATTATTTGATGTATACCCGCTATTTGATATTACACCTGTGAGGGGTGAAGGCGTCTACCTATATGATGATAAGGGGGAGCAATACATGGACCTTTACGGTGGCCATGCAGTTATCTCTATAGGCCATAGCCATCCGCACTATGTGAGCCTGCTGGGTGAGCAGTTGCGCCAGATAGGCTTTTACTCTAACTCTGTAAAAATACCTCAGCAGCAGGAGCTGGCAGATAGGCTGGGCGCACTGAGCGGATATGATGACTATAGCCTGTTTCTATGTAATTCTGGTGCAGAGGCGAATGAAAACGCCCTCAAACTAGCATCCTTTCAAAATGGCCGCAAAAAGGTGATCGCTTTCGAGGGGTCCTTTCACGGCAGGACATCACTGGCGGTAGCAGCCACTCATGACCCGTCTATACAGGCTGCAATCAATGAAAACAGCAATATTATTTTCCTGCCATGGAATGATGAAGATGACCTGATAGCTGCTATGAGCACCGAGATCTCGGCGGTGATCATAGAGGGTATACAGGGTGTGGGCGGCGTTCATGTACCTTCTGTTTCATTTTTGAAACTCTTGCGCGAACTTTGCGATCAGCATGGTGCCTCACTCATACTGGATGAGATCCAGTCAGGCTATGGCCGCAGCGGCCATTTTTTTGCGCATCAGCATGCAGATATACGGGCTGACATCGTGACTATGGCCAAGGGTATGGGCAATGGCTTTCCGATAGGTGGTGTGCTGATAGGCCCCGGCTATAAGGCCCGTCATGGCCTGCTGGGCACCACCTTTGGTGGCAACTATCTGGCCTGTGCTGCCGCAATAGCCGTACTCGATGTGATGAAGGAAGAATCTCTGATAGCAAATGCCGCTGGTGTAGGGGCATACCTGATAGATCAGATCAAAGCGCTGCAAGGCGTCAAACAAGTCAGGGGAATGGGTCTGATGATAGGTATCGAGCTTGATGGACCTTGTGCACCGCTTCGCCGGAAACTGCTGGAGGAGCATCACATTTTTACAGGTACCTCATCTAATAAAAATACCCTCCGGGTCTTACCTCCGCTGACTATGACAAAAAACCAGGCTGATATTTTCCTGGATGCACTGTCTTCATGCCTTAAACTAACGCCCGTTAATATATGAAGCAGTTTCTCACAGTAAAAGATGCGGGCGATGTACCTACTCTGGTACAGGAGGCACTCACTATCAAGCAAAATATAGGCGAGTACTCGGATCTGGGTAGGGGCAAGACGCTGGGACTACTTTTCCTCAATCCTAGTCTGCGTACGCGTATGAGCAGCCAGCGTGCCGCCTACAATCTGGGAATGAATGTGATGGTGCTCAATCTGGATAAGGATAGCTGGCAGATAGAATTTGAGGATGGCGCTGTGATGAATAGTACTAAGAGCGAGCATATCAGAGAAGCTGCCGGAGTGATATCACAATATTGCGATATCGTAGGACTGCGCAGTTTCCCCGGCCTGGTGGATAGAGACAAGGATTATACGGAGCAGGTACTGCACAGTTTCCAGAAGTACTGCAGCAGGCCGCTCATCAGTCTGGAGTCAGGCACACGCCATCCGCTGCAGAGCTTTGCTGATATGATCACGATAGCTGAAACAAAGAAAAGGGCAAAACCCAGGGTGGTGCTCACATGGGCACCTCACATCAAGGCGCTCCCTCAGGCTGTTCCTAATTCCTTTGCCGAATGGGCAATAACCTCCGGAGCAGAGGTGGTGATCGCCCAGCCCAGGGGATATGAGCTGGCACCAGAGTTTTGCCGGGGTGCAGAGGTCAGCTATGATCAGGATGCAGCCCTGGCTGGTGCAGATTATGTATATGTCAAGAACTGGTCCTCATATGAGGATTATGGAGCTATGCCATCTGTAGAGGGCGACTGGCTCCTTACGCCTCAAAAAATGAAAGCTACTAATAATGCGAAGATCATGCACTGCCTGCCTGTACGTCGCAATGTAGAGCTCATAGACGAGCTGATAGATGGGCCTGACAGCCTGATACAGGTGCAGGCCGGCCACAGAGTCACGGCTGCACAGGCTGTTTTGAAAAAAATGCTGGAAACAATCTGATGGAGCAGCTGATCGTCATAAAGATAGGTGGTAATGTGATAGACAATACGCCGGTACTAGAGAAGTTTCTCAGTGATCTTTGTGTGATAGATGGACCCAAAATACTCGTGCATGGTGGCGGTAAACTCGCTACAGAACTCAGCACCAGCCTGGGAATAGAGACAAAAATGGTAGAAGGCCGGCGTATCACTGATGATGCAACTATTAGGATCGTCACCATGACTTACGCTGGTTTTATCAATAAAACTATCGTAGCCAAAATCAATGCCTGCGGAGGAAATGCGATAGGCCTGAGTGGTGTAGATGCCAGCCTCATACCGGCAGCCAGGCGACCTGTAAAAGACATCGACTATGGTTGGGTGGGAGATATACTAGCCAGCAGGATCAATACAAACCTCTTGTCTGCGCTGTTGTCTGCCGGGCTTACACCGGTTATTGCGCCCATATCCGGTACTGCCGAGGGGCATCTGCTCAATATTAACGCAGATACGATCGCACAGAGTCTGGCGGTATCGATGAGCAGCCTCTATCAGACCACATTGCTATATTGTTTTGAGAAGAAGGGAGTACTGAGTGACGTCAGAGATGAGAATAGCGTGATACCGCTGATCAGGATATCAGAGGCTGCGGAGCTCAAAGCAAACGGCACCATAGGTAGCGGTATGATACCCAAAATAGACAACGCCTGTAGGGCTGTATCAGATGGTGTTTCACAGGTCATCATAGGCCGTTCGGACGATATTATCTCAATAGCAAATAATAAGCATGGCTATGGCACACGAATCAGTCACTGATACTGCTAGTGAAATGATCAGCCTGCTACAAAGGCTGATAGCCATACCTTCTTTCAGCCGCGAGGAAGATGCCACAGCAGAACTCCTGGTTTCCTATTTGTCCGGCAGGGGCATCCTGCATCACAGAAAGGGTAACAATATCTGGGCAAAAAATAAATCCTTCGCACCCGGCAAGAAAACGCTACTACTGAATTCACATCATGATACCGTGAAGCCTAATAAGGGTTATACACGTGATCCTTTTGCCGCACAGATCATAGATGATAAGCTCTATGGCCTGGGTAGCAATGATGCCGGTGGGCCTCTGGTTTCACTACTGGGAGCATTTCTGCACTACTATGACCGCGCTGATCTGCCATTTAATATTGTTTATGCTGCTACAGCCGAAGAGGAGATCTCCGGCACCGGGGGGATAGAGAGTATTATAACTGACCTTTCGCCTATAGATCTGGCTATAGTCGGAGAACCTACTCTCATGCAGATGGCTGTGGCAGAGCGCGGACTCCTGGTGTTAGACTGTACAGCACACGGTGTGGCAGGTCATGCGGCACGACAGGAAGGGGTCAATGCGATCTATAAAGCCATACCGGATATTGACTGGTTTCGCAGCTATCGTTTTGACAAGGTATCTCCCTGGCTGGGAGAGGTCAGTATGAATGTCACCATGATCAATGCCGGATCTGCTCATAATCAGGTGCCCACAGCGTGTACTTTTACGGTAGATATCCGTTTGAACGATTGCTATACTCATGCGGAGGTGCTGCAGGAAGTAAGGAGTCACGTTTCCTGCGAGGTCAGAGAGCGCTCTATGCGTATCAAGCCGTCATTTATCTCTCCTGACCATGCCGTACTGGGATCAGCCCGATCCCTTGGCGTAAATTTATATGGCTCTCCTACTACCTCAGATATGGCATTGATGCCATGGCCCTCTGTGAAAATGGGCCCCGGAGACTCGGCCCGCTCTCATAGCGCTGATGAGTACATCTACATCCGGGAGATAGAGGCTGGTATCGCGGGCTATATTGCGCTATTAGATCACTATTTCTCAAAAGCATAAACCTTTTACCATGAAGCTCTGGCAAAAAAGCAATACCTCGCAGGATGACCGCTCTCTGGTCACAGAACGTTTCACGGTGGGCAATGACCGTCATTGGGACATGCGCCTGGCGCAATACGATGTGAAAGGCTCACTGGCCCACGCTGAGATGCTGGCACATGTAGGTATCATTACGCTGGATGAGTTTGAGCAGATCAAGGCCGGACTCACAGAGATCCTGTCAGAGATCAGCCGTGGCTCCTTTGAGATAGAAGAGCACGTAGAGGACGTACACTCACAGGTGGAGAAAATACTGACCGAACGCATCGGTGAGGCCGGCAAAAAACTGCATACCGGCCGCTCGCGAAATGATCAGGTGCTTGTGGATCTGAAACTATACCTGAAAGATGAATTACAGCAGATAGCAGCATTGGTCAAAGAGCTATTTGACCGGTGGCAGGAGCTGAGTGAGCAGTACAAAGAAGATCTGCTGCCTGGCTATACGCATTTCCAGCTCGCTATGCCTTCCTCATTTGGGTTATGGTTTGGTGCATATGCAGAGAGTCTGGTAGATGACATGGAGGCGCTCGTAGCGGCATATAAAGTAGTAGATAAAAACCCCCTCGGCTCCGGTGCAGGCTATGGTTCTGCATTCCCACTCGATAGGACGATGACTACAGCCTTACTAGGCTTTGCAGAGATGAACTATAATGCCGTCTATGCTCAGATGACGCGTGGAAAATCTGAGAAAGCCGTCCTGTCAGGCATCTCATCGGTAGCAGCTACGATCTCCAGGTTTAGCTATGATGTGTGCCTCTATATGAGTCAGCAGTGGGGCTATATTTCTTTCCCTGACTCACTCACTACCGGGTCCAGTATCATGCCGCACAAAAAGAACCCGGATATATTTGAGCTCATACGCGCGCGGTGTAGCCGCATATTGGCATCGCCCAACGAGATGACACTACTCTGCAATAATCTCCCATCGGGATATCATCGTGATATGCAGCTGACGAAGGACATCACCTTCCCGGCTATAGACAGTATAAAAGATTGCCTCTCCATGCTGCTATATGTGCTGCGCGATGTGCAGGTTCGCCGCGATATACTGGATGACAAAATATTTGACCACCTTTTCAGTGTGGAGGAGATCAATAAGCAGGTGGTAAATAAGATCCCATTTCGTGATGCCTACAGATCTGTGGGTGACTCTATCAATAACGGGACTTTCCATCCATCGCGAGACCTGACTCATACGCATGAGGGCAGTATCAGCAGGCTCTGTACATCAGAGATCAGGGATATGATGGATCGCACCTATGCTCCCATATCACATCAGAGGGGTTGATATTGCCATTGGTTGAAATTCTTTTACCACCATCCTCACTGATATTTCCCGATCCTGAAGGGATTTGTAAATTAGGAAGATGGGAAATATCGGAAATATTTATGCCACGCTCACGCCCATTGCGATCGTCTTCGTCATACTGGAGATAATACTATGCTGGTATTACAAAAAGGACCTGATCAGTTTCGAGGAGCTGATAGCTAATTTCGGTACCGCTCTGGGAAATCAGACGGTCAATGTCCTCGTGGCTGCCGGCGTTTTTGTGGTGTATGGCTATCTATGGACACATTTCCGCCTCATTGATAATATTGAGATGACCTGGTACAATTTCCTGCTCCTACTACTGGGGGTAGACTTTATTTTCTACTGGGTACACCGCTGGGGTCACCACATCAATATCATGTGGGCCGCTCATTCACCACACCATTCTGCAGAGGAGATGAACTTTGCTGTAGCGCTGCGTGCCAGTGTCACACAGCGCTTGTTCTCTTTCTTTTTCTTCTGGCCCCTCACCATCATTGGATTCAAGCCGGTAGACATCTATGCTATGACGGGCATCCATCTGTTTATCGCATTTCTGCACCACACTGAGCTCGTACCTAAGCTATGGCGTTGGGTTGAGTTCACATTTACCACACCATCTCACCATAGGGTACATCATGGGGTTAACTTCAAATACCTGGATAAGAACTTTAGTGAATTTCTGATCATATGGGACCGATTGTTTGGCACCTTTGCAGAGGAGGATGAGAAAGTGATCTATGGCATGTACCACCCGCCGCACTCCTGGAATCCCATCACCATCAATTTTCACTACTACCGCACGCTCTGGCGCGATGCGGTGGCAGCGCCATATGCTATAGATAAGGTAAAGCTCTGGTTCATGCCCTTGGGATGGAGGCCGCGGGGTCTGGCCCCTCTCGAGCCGATCACAGAGGTCACTCTGTCTAATCAGCAAAAATATCGCCCGCAGGCATTTGCCAATGCCCGCCCATATCTCATACTGCATTTAGTACTCGGCGTCCTACTCATGATGTATGTCATCAAGCCAAACTCTGATTGGGCCGTCTGGCAGCGCTGGGTCGGAGCGCTGCTGCTGTGGCACACTATCATAGACTGGGGTGGTATCATGGAGAGCAAAAGCTGGATATGGATATCAGAGAATATCCGCATTATATATGGTACGGCTATCGCTATTCTGTTCTGCGGCTTGACCCTGACCTCTCCTGCCACCTATATCCTTGTATTGCTGGCATTGCTTTCTATAGCCTGGAGCTGGAAGTTTTTCCGTTTGGCTGAAGCAAAGTAGCTGATTAGCTGAAATTCCATGCTTGTCCACGTGACTTAATAGTTTCCTAACGGGGAATTATTTCTTTTGCCCCATGGATAAATTGCTTTTCACCCCCGGCCCTCTCACTACCAGCATGACTGTCAAAGAAGCCATGCTGCATGACCTCGGATCACGTGATACCTCCTTTATCAATACCGTAAAAGAAATCCGCGAACAGCTACTGGCACACGGTGGCGTGTCAAAGGATACCGGCTACGAGACTGTGATTATGCAGGGTTCAGGTACCTTTGGCGTAGAGGCTATGATATCCTCTGCCGTGCCCAGAGGTGGTAAGCTACTCGTTCTCATAAATGGTGCCTACGGTGAGCGGATAGCAAAGATCGCTTCCATCCATAAAATACCGTATGAGGCGCTGGTATGTGATGAGGATCAGACACCGGACCTGCAAAAGACGGAAGAGCTGTTATCAAGTGGAGGTTTCACACACATGATCATCGTACACTGCGAGACCACCAGTGGTATTTTTAATCCTATAGATCAGTTTGGCATGCTGGCGGCCAGATATGGCGTAGGCTATCTGGTAGACTCTATGAGTGCCTTTGGCGCGGTGCCGGTAGATATTGCCGCGTGCCACATAGACTTTCTGGTATCCTCGTCCAATAAATGCATAGAAGGAGTACCCGGCTTCTCATTTGTGATAGCCCGTCGCGACAGCCTGATCAAATGCCAGGGCCAGGCAGATACGCTTGTATTAGATATGTACGCACAGTGGATAGGCCTGGAGAATGACGGCCAGTTTCGCTTTACTCCCCCTACGCATGCACTGCTGGCTTTCCGCCAGGCGCTGCGCGAGCTGGACAAAGAGGGTGGCATAGCAGCCCGTGCAGCCCGCTATCAGGATAATTTCAATACGCTGGCAGAGGGCATGAGTACGCTAGGCTTCAGAGAGTACCTGGGCAGGGATCGGCAGGGATATATCATCAACTCTTACCACTACCCGGAGGCTGCCGCTTTTGATTTCAAAGTTTTTTACAACAAACTCAATGATCGCGGCTATATCATCTATCCCGGCAAACTGACCAAGGCAAATTGTTTCCGCATAGGTAATATCGGCAGGCTATATAGCAAAGATGTGAAAGCGCTGCTGGCAGCTATCAGTGAGGTGAAAACGGAAATGGGATTCTGACCCCGATAGGATCATTCATCTTGTTGTGCATTGTAGTCTTTGACTACAGCCTGGAGGAACTCCTGAGGGAAGGGCTCTCTCCTGGTCACATTCATTTTACTTTGTATTTTATTGGTCAGCGTGTAGACCATATCGTAGTTATCCAGATATTCCGGTGTATTCAATACTTTCTTGATCACGGTGATATCTTCTTCCGAGAGTAGCGATACCTCCGGATAGCTTATTTCATGATTTACAGCCAGCCGCTCATATAGAGTGTCTCTCAGTGAAACGCCATCAGATAGCTTGATCACAGTAGTCTGAGCTATCATATCACCCACGCGCTGCTGCCGCTTGCTCATTGCCACACAGAGCAGGCCGATTATCGGAAAAACTGGGAAGAAGTCGACAAAAATAAAAAGCCACCTGACCAGATAGGAGCTGAAGGAAGCCTGCTGGCCGTCCAGTTTTACGACTTTTATTTTCAGCACTTTTTTGCCTATGGTCTGGCCCTGCATAAAGGTCTCAAATATCAGGGAGTAAAATATAAGCGGTATGAATAAGAGAAAAGCGGCTACGATCATCAAGGGGTAAGATTTCATGTACGCAAACGCAAAAATGACCACATAGATAAAAATGTAATATCCAAACTTAATAGCCAGATCTATCAGATCTGCAGCTACCCGCGAGCCCAGCCCTGCCAGCTCATACTCGATGGAAACGTTCTGGGAGGTATCAATAAAAATGGAATTATCGTTCATGTACGTTTTGCATAAAATAATCAGACGTAAATCGTTACATTAGTAACGAAAATAAAGAA
>JAFDYP010000017.1 GCA_018267355.1 Bacteroidota bacterium | reverse complement strand
GTAAAGCAACTCAACCTGCAATCTTCATATACCAATGGTATCAAGGCAAACGAATCAGACTTCTATGCCGATCAGCAGTACAATGTCAAGTACAATGAGACGAACAATGAACTGAGCTATCTCTTCCAGAGCTCCATACGTCTGGCTGCCACATATTATTTTGGTTTCAAGAGGAATGAGGTGGCCAGCTATGGTGGCCAGACCGCTCAGATCAATCAGGTAGGACTGGACTTCAAATTCAGCCGTCACAACAAAACAACCGTGGGGGCCAAGGCATCGTACTCAGCTATCAAGTATAACAATGGTACCATAGATAATGAGCAGGCGCAATACGCCATGCTGGATGGCCTCAAGAACGGCAATAACTTTGTCTGGAATGTCAGCTTTGAGCAGCGCCTCGCCACCAGTATACAGCTCCTGCTCAGCTACGATGGCCGCCAGACCGGTACAGATAAATCAGTGCATACCGGTCGCGCCGAGATAAGGGCTATATTTTGATTGTATTTCCGCCACGACTCGATGGCTCTACGGTAAAAAAGATTTCTGCGTTTTTGCGCTTTAGCGGTTAAAATGCATTCCTCAGATAGCATCCATCTCCATAGCTGAGAAAACGGAAATCATGCGCCAATGCATAGTCGTATATCCGCCGCCAGTCGTCGCCCACCAGTGCCCCTACCAGCAGCAGCAGCGTACTATCAGGCTGGTGAAAGTTAGTGACTAGTTCGCGTACTACCCGCCACTGGTATCCCGGCGCTACGAGTAGTTGTGTACGGGTGATGATGCGGTCCAGACCATGCCGGTAGAGATAGGAGAGGAGGGCCTCCAGCGCCTCAGCAGTAGTGAGAGAGCCATCCATCTCATAGGCATCCCACTGCTGCACGGCCAGCTGTGATGTCTCTGTATCCGGCTTGCTATGCACTCTGGCGCCGATCCAGTAGAGGCTCTCCAGCGTACGTGTCGCCGTAGTGCCTACAGCTACTATATTGCGCCCCCTGGCTATGGCATCGCGCAGCTTTCGGATCAGTGTCACAGGCACATCCAGCCACTCGGCGTGCATCTGGTGGTCTGCTATCACATCTGCCTTTACCGGTTTGAATGTCCCAGCGCCTACATGCAGCGTCACAAAGTCCCAGTGGATACCCTTCATGCGAAAGTCGTCAAATATCCGCTCCGTAAAGTGGAGCCCTGCCGTAGGCGCAGCGACCGAACCCTCTACTTTACTATAGATAGTCTGGTAGGTATCGCTGTCGGCCTTATCGGCCTTGCGCTTGATATAGGGTGGCAGCGGCACGGCACCAGCCAGATAGAGTATCTCTGCAAAGGTCGCGTCAGTACCCCAATGCAGCTTTATCACGTAGCAGTCGCTCAGCTTCTCCACGATAGAAGCGGTGATCGAGATGTCATGCTCCGGGAAATGGAGATGCAACTTTTTCTCCTTCCACTTGTCTGCTTTGCCTACCAGGCACTTCCAGTAGACCTCTTTTGTCTGCATCATGCCTGTAGTGATATCGGCATACCTTTCATCAGGCTCCAGGCAGAATACCTCTATCGTAGAGCCGGTCTCTTTAGGAAACAGCAGCCGCGCATGCACCACCTTTGTATCATTGAAGATCACAAGGGAGTCGGCAGGTATATACTTCGCGATATTGCGGTACACATCTTCAGCGATGCTGCCATCCGTATAAAGCAGGAGCTTAGACAGGTCGCGGTCGGGCAGAGGGTACTTGGCTATCCTGTCATCAGGTAGTGTATAGGTATAATCGGCTATGCGTATGTCGCGAGGATCTGTCATGTTCCTATTCCGCCAGTCTCTTTAGGAGATTGTCATCTTCCTTACTATTTTATTGAGATAGATGGGGATGTAGTGATCGCCGGAGATAGCTCTTTTAACTTCCTGTAAGTAGCCTAAAACAGATGGCAGTACTTCTTCAGGCAAGTCGTCTATCAACTTCTGTATTCGATCTCTTGTCTCCACTACTTCGCCTTTTTCTTCTTACCCTTTTCAGCCTTCTTCACTTTAGGCTTATCAGCTTTCACTGCTTTGGCTTTATCGGTTTTCTTTGTTTTGGCTTTCGCTACTTCGGCTACTTTTTCTTTCGCTTTACCTTTCAGCTTTACGGTGGCTACAGGCTTCAGTATCTCATGGCCCATCTTGTCGCGCTTGGTCTCGAGGTAGCGGAGGTTGTGCGGATTGGGATGTACCTCCAGCGCCACATTCTCTACTATCTCCAGACCATATCCTATCAGACCTACACGCTTCTTGGGGTTATTGGTCATCAGGCGCATCTTTTGTATACCGAGGTCGTTTAGGATCTGAGCGCCCACACCGTAGTCGCGATTATCCATGTTGAAGCCCAGCGCGAGGTTTGCCTCTACGGTATCCTTACCTTTCTCCTGCAGGCGGTAGGCGTGCAGCTTATTGATCAGGCCTATGCCACGGCCTTCCTGCTGGATATAGAGCACGACGCCTTTGCCCGCCTTCTCTATCTGCTCCATGGCGGCGTGGAGTTGGTCGCCACAGTCGCAGCGCATGGAGCCGAGTATATCGCCAGTCGCACAGCTGGAGTGTACGCGCACCAGTACGGGCTCGTCTTTCTTCCAGGTACCCTTCACCAGCGCCATATGCACATCGCCGCTATTCATCTGTGAGTAGGCTATTAGTTTGAAGTCACCATACTTCGTAGGCATGTGCACGGTCTCTTCCTTGGTGATCAGGCGCTCGTGCTTCATGCGGTAGGCCACCAGGTCTTTGATAGAGATGATCTTCAGTTTCTCTTTCTTAGCCATCTTCAGCAGGTCGGGCATACGCGCCATCGTACCGTCTTCATTCATGATCTCTACCAGTACGCCCGCTTCTTCAAATCCCGCCAGCCTCGCCAGGTCTACTGTAGCCTCGGTATGGCCGGTACGGCGCAGCACGCCGCCCTCCTTGGCTATGAGCGGGAAGATATGCCCCGGCCGCGCCAGCTCCTCAGGGCGGTACTTGGGGTCTATCATGGCGTGTATGGTCTTGGACCTGTCATGCGCAGAGATACCCGTAGTGCAGCCGTGGCCGCGCAGATCTATGGAGATAGTAAAGGCCGTCTCATGCGCAGAGTTATTGCTGCCTACCATCAGGCTCAGGCTGAGGCGGTCTGCTATTGCCTTGCTCACTGGTGCGCAGATCAGGCCGCGCCCTACCTTAGACATATAGTTGATGATCTCCGGTGTCACATTGCGCGCAGCCGTCACAAAGTCGCCTTCGTTCTCGCGGTCCTCGTCATCTACGACGATGATCAGTTTTCCTTTCTTGATATCAGCGATAGCTTCTTCTATCGTGTTCAGTTGTGATTTCATTACTGTTATATTTTATGCCTGCGGCTGAGCGCAAGCCTGACATTGAAATAATGCGGGGGCAAATTTGTGAAATAGCGGGCATTTATTTTTATAGATGTCTACCATGGTTTGGTATAGGCTGAAACCCGCGCCAGTGCTCAGTTTTTATTTTATGGATATAAAATATATGAAATAAGCAGCGCCTGGTGTTCAGATATTGCGCTTCGTAGGGCTCCAGGCGCTCGTCTGCACGCCTGTCAGGTACTTATAGAAACCGTACAGCAGCGCGAGGTTCATCAGGTTGAAATAGGCAATGAAGCGCAGCAGCGCGATATGGATGCCCAGGCGCTTTAACAGTGTCTCTGCGATAGGCGACAGGCAGAATAGAACCAACCCCACAAACAGCATATCATACAGCGGCATAGACAGCATCAGTATGCCACTAGCGACCAGCATCAGCAGGATGATAAATGGTCCCATCCACCGCAGTACCTTGTGCGATAGCAGCGCAAAGGCCACCGCATCAAGGCGGAATAGCATCCGCCAGTATACGCCTAGGTTCTGCCAGTTGCCCGTAGAGATGCGCGTCTTGCGTTTGAAT
>JAFDYP010000179.1 GCA_018267355.1 Bacteroidota bacterium | reverse complement strand
TATTCGCCTACATATCAGATGTGAAGGTAGACCTGATCAAATATCACCATTATGACAAAATAGGCAAAGAAACGACCACAGACGATATCCGAATGTATAGTGATCAAGATATAATGGCTATGAAAGTATTTGCTGTATTAAATCGAGGTCAAAAGAAAGACTTTTGGGACATAGCGGAATTACTTCATTATTATTCGGTTGAAGATTTTATTGAAAGTTATACAAGTAAGTTTCCCAATCACCAGGTGCTCATCTCTATCCCGCAGGCAATGATCTATTTTGATGATGCAGAGGAAAGTGAAGAGCCGGTACGTCTGAAAAGTCAAAACTGGACCAATGTAAAGATGTACATACGTGAAAAGGTAAATGCCTATCTCCGCTAATTTATAAGTTTATCTCATGAGCAAAAACGCCCTCTCCCCTGCCGATAGCGACCTGAAGTACCACCTCATAGACAAATACCGTGCACTCATATCAGGCCGGTATGAAGATGTGATAGCCCACATAGCAGATACGGGCATAGACCTGGAGCCCGAGGTGGCACAGGAGATGAAAGATTTTTTCCTCACTCACGTATACCCTGAGTCTGTACAGCGCCATAAACTGGATGCTGCATTTGCCGAGCTGGGCAACTTCGTGCATAACCCGCAGCTGGTATGGGGGCTGCTGGGCAGCCTGCCTGTGGCCATATTTCAGTTTGGGGCGCAGCTCCCTGCAGCGATCCGTGCCGGTTTGAAATCTCTGGAGGCCTTTACGGCTGCTACGGGATTTGAAGCGCAACTGCTGCAGGCGGCCCTGGACAAAGGATACAAGGCCCCACTGACCGATGCACAGTTTCTGGAATGCCTCAAAGCTATCCCAAAACAGAGTCTCAATAAGTTTATCGGAGAGACCTCGGTGCTATTCAGCGTGATATCTGATACCACCCTCCTCTCCAAGACCATCCTGATCATGAAAGACGTGATACGCCGCATGGAGGCCAAGCCAAAAGTATATACCAAAAACCAGATAGCCGCCATAGGCCTCGGGCTGGATCTGATGGACCGCGGCTATGCCCTGCTGGAGCCCTATGACGAGCAGACTAAAAAAGCTATCATAGAATTTATAGCCTCTACTGAGATGCAGTTTCTCGATAGCCTTCACGGCAAATAACCCATTTCGCAGATCAGATTAGTTTTCGTTTATTGCCATTCTAAACCCCTCTACTATGGCAGCTACCGAGGCATACACACTGGCAGATACGATGGATAAGACACGCCAGCTGATCCGCTACTATATCTCCGGCCTCAAAGCACAGGACCCCTACCAGCCGATAGAATTCGGCGGGCTGACCTTCAATAGTATCTACTGGCTCACTGCCCACCTGGTATGGGCTGAGGATAACCTGATAGTGCGTAGCTCCGGTGGAGGATCTGTAGCCCCCCAGTGGATACAGCACTACCATATAGGCGGCGATGGCACGCTGCATGAGGGCCACGGCGACTATAAGGCGCTGCTCGATACCATGAAGGAGGTGCATGAGAAAGCCCTGACGCACCTGCGCTCACTGACAGATGATCAGCTGGCGGCAGAAAACACCATGGGTATGGCCTTTGGCGATGGAGATAAGTCGGTACGTATGATGGTCATGCACGCTATCCGCCACGAGGGTACACATATAGGCAACTATGCATACCTATGCAAGATGAAAGGGGTAAAGATGGTCTGATGCTTTTTGCCTGATCCGCACATGCTGCACAGCATGGGAATAAGTATTTTTCGCCCGATTTACATTTTTGCATTATTTCAACCTACTAATCTAAATCCGTATATGAAAAAACTCATCTACCTCGCACTGGCAGGCCTCTCCCTGGCCTCCTGCAATAATAACAATGGCAGCAACGCCATGAGCGGCGGCCCCAAATACACTGAGGCTGAGATAGCCGACCAGTCAAAAAAAGTAAATGACTTTCTGGACCGCAAATTTGATGAAGCGGTAGACCGCTCACCGGAGTTTGCCTCTACGCTCGGTCTCAAGTCTCACTATGGCGACTGGAATGACCGCAGCGATGAGCACTTCAAAAAAGAAATGGATATCCAGCGTGCCAATATCGACTCGCTGAAAAAGTTTAAGCTGGATGCGCTGGACGAGCAGACCAAACTAAGCGTACGCCTGGCCGAGGAAGACCTCAAGCGCAGCGAAGATGGCTTCAAGTGGCGGTTTCACGGCTACTGGATCTCACAGATGGGTGGTGAGCACACAGATATCCCTGCCTTCCTCGTCAATGTGCATCGTATAGATACGATCACAGATGCACAGGCATACATCAGCCGTCTGCAAAAGCTCGGGGGCGTGTTTGACCAGGTACTCGATCAGCTGCACAAACGCGAAGAGATGAAAGTCATACCTCCCAAGTTTACTTTCGACTATGTGACCAAGGATATCAAGAATTTCATAGCCGGCTGTGACAAGACAGATGCCTCCAATGTACTGCTGAGTGATTTCTCAACGAAGGTAGACGCGCTGAAGATAGAAGATGCTGAAAAGAAAAAACTGAAAGACGAAGCAAAAACAGCTATCACTAAAGTGGTAAAGCCGGCCTACGAAAAGCTGCTGGCCTACTGGACAGAGCTGGACAAGAAGACCAGCGAGAGCAATGGCGCCTGGGCGCTGCCTAATGGCGGAGCATACTATGCCTACTGCCTGCGCAGCAATACTACTACTGATATGACCGCCGATCAGATCTTTGATACCGGTATCAAAGAGGTGGCACGCATACACGATGAGATGCGCAAGATCATGAAGCAGGTCAACTTTAAGAGTGACTCACTGCAGGAGTTCTTTAGCTATCTGCGCAAAGATCCTAAGTTCAAATACGAGAATAATGACAATGGCCGCAAGCAGATACTGGCCGATGCGGAGAAATATATCAATACCGTACGTGATCAGTACCTGGACAAACTTTTCCTGCACAAGCCCAAGTCTCCTATCGTAGTAAAGGCGGTGGAGAAGTTTCGCGAGGCATCTGTGGCGGGTGCATTCTATGAGCAGCCATCAGAGGATGGCTCACGTCCGGGCCGTTTCTACGTAAACCTGCACGATGTGCAGGCTACTGCCCGCTACCAGCTGGAGGCGCTCTGCTACCATGAGGGTATACCGGGCCACCACATGCAGATAGCGCTGGCACAGGAGCTGCGCAGCATACCTAAGTTTCGCCGGTATGGTGGCAATACTGCCTATGTAGAGGGCTGGGCGCTCTACTCTGAGTTCGTGCCTAAGCAGATGGGCCTGTATCAGGATCCATACTCCGACTTTGGCCGCTTGAGCATGGAGATATTCCGCGCAGCGCGCCTGGTGGTAGATGCCGGCATCCACAGCAAGCACTGGACACGCGAGCAGGCCATCAACTACTTCCTGACCAATACCGCTAACACCGAGGCTGACTGCAAGAGCGAAATAGAGCGCTACTTCATCTGGCCGGGCCAGGCTACGGGCTACAAGGTAGGCATGCTTAAGATCATGGAGCTGCGCAAGAAAGCAGAGTCAGAGCTTGGTGATAAGTTTGATATCCGCCAGTTTCATGATGTGGTACTCATGAATGGGGCCGTACCACTCACCGTGCTGGAGGAGCTGGTGAATAAATATATCGAGAAAACCAAGGGACAAAAGAAAAGCTAGGTAATAGTTTATGAACTAACAGTAAAGGGTGAGGCAAAGTCGTCTCACCCTTTTTTATTGACACTCTGTCATTTTTAAATTA
>JAFDYP010000178.1 GCA_018267355.1 Bacteroidota bacterium | reverse complement strand
GCATGTGATCGTGCTTCAAGGCGGCATGGGAAAGAAAGCTCTGCGGGCCACCATGGATCAGCTTAACTCACTCCATCCAAGTGCAAGGCGTGTCGTGGTCGCGACCGGGCGGTTTGTTGGTGAGGGGTTCGATGATCCTCGTTTGGACACCTTGTTTCTCACCATGCCCGTCTCATGGCGTGGAACTATCGCTCAGTATGTAGGCCGCCTGCATCGCCTCCACGAGGGAAAACGAGTGGTTCAGGTCTATGACTATGCCGATCTTGATGTTCCGATGCTGGCACGCATGTTTGACCGTCGTTGCGTCGGCTATGAGGCTGTTGGCTACAGCATTTTGCTGCCAGCCAGCGCCTTGCCAGGCTGGCCTGTTGAGGTGCCTCTGCCTATTGATCCACAATGGAAGCAGGACTATGCCGCCAGTGTGCGACGTCTGATACGCGATGGCGTCGATCAACCGCTTGCACAACTTTTTGTCCATGCTTCGCGCCCCGCTTCACCTGACGCCCAAGGCGTCGAAAGAGCACGTAGTGCGAGCGAGGTCTTCTTCTACCGTCGGCTCGAATCCATGGCTGCGACAAAGGGTTTGTTCAAACTCAACACCCTATTACCTATCCCATTTGACGACCGCAGCCAGATGGAAGTCGATTTTCTCTGTCTTGATCTGCATTTGGTGATCGAGATTGATGGGATGCAGCACATCTCAACTCAAGAGTCATGGCGGCGAGATCGACGAAAAGACGCGCTGCTTCAATTCCACGGCTTTTTCATCCTCCGCTTCCTTGCCGACGATCTTGGTAAACGACTGGACGAAGTTCTCGACACGGTTCTTCGTTCGCTTGAGCATCTGAGACGTGGCAGGGGCGTGTAATCCTGGCTCACAAGCACATCCAACGCGTCGCAAATTGGCAAAAAATTGAGCCAGCAGATCAGCCGCAGCAAATCACTGGAACAGAAGGCACCACACCACTATTCGAAAAACGTATCACCCTATTTTGCCATTTTGCTACTTTACGATTCGGATGAGCCCGAAAGCATTTAAATCATTCATTATCAGAAAGAAAGGCATGATCCACCATCCAAATACACTGGGCCAGCACCTTCGCAATCAGCGGTTGATTCAGGGACTGCGTCAGGAGGACGTGGGCGGCCAATTGGGCACCTTGCGCGAGGTTTACGAGCGCTGGGAACGCGATGAGAGGCTGCCTGTCATTTCCGAATGGCCAGGCATCCTTTCGTTCTTGGGTTACTACCCCGCTCGTGAAGAAACAGCGGCAGACCTTGTCCTGAAGGCAAGGCGGTGCCTTGGAACCGATCAGAAAAGCCTGGCGAAAGTCGTAGGCGTCATACACCAACGCGTTCGCCGGTGGGAACGTGGTCAGGAACTGCCACCTATTGATGCCATTGCCCGGTTAACGCGCCTTGCCTCGCTGCCGCAGTGCAGTTTTGCCAAGGATGCCCATTTAACACAAGCCATTGATAAACAATATCTTGCGGTGGTGTAAACGAACTTCGCCGCAGTAGCCATCCGAATACCAGCCAATCGCAATGCCCTCAAAGGCGCTGCGTAACTTCGGAATCCGGGTTTAGCACATCTGTGAATTTCACAACCTGCAACTGCTCCATTGAAACTTTTTGACAACAAGATTGATACTGATTGCTCAATCACATTTAATATGCACATTAATATGAGTAGAAAGAGCCCTAAACCCCGAGAAGATTTTATCCCAATTCTTAAGGACTGGACTCATTCCTGTTTTTACGTAAAGCTGCATGACGCGCAACAAAAAGACAATGAATTAGCCCCCTTTCTAACTGCCATCACTGACATTGTAACGCAGGCAAAGAGCATCAGTGCTCAGGTGGTTCGATACTTCCCACAATACACGGATCACGGGGAGATTCACCTTAAAAATGTGCTCAGCTACATGAGCTGGATGGCTGAAGAGTCGATCACAGACTGGCACCCAGTGGAATGTGGTATCGCGATTCTTGCCGCCTATGTCCACGACCTGGGAATGGTGCCAACCGAAGATGAAAAAGTATTTTTGGAGGCAGATGATCCTGATCTGACAAAATTAACACCGGAGCACCGCAGGCGGGCGCTGGCATGGTTCCGCTTCCGGGACGAAGATCCCATGTGGCGGCGCTACCAGGCAGATAAGAGACGGTCAGACTGTAGAACCCTAGCCTTGGCGAACTTTTTACGCAACAGTCATGCAAGTGTCACCTACACCGAAGGTAAGGCGCGAATCGAAGAGCACTTGCGTGTGATCGCCCAGGTTACCCAAAATGGAGAAAGCTTCTTCTCCGCGAATGGTTTCCCTTGGCTGCAAGGGCTGGTTCTGCTGTGTTTAAGCCATAATGCAGATGTGAAGTTTATCGAAAGGAGCCTTTCGCAATGTAGCTATATAAACCTGATAAAGGCCCACGAGCAGATGTTGTCACGTCATGGCTTGCATGAGATCCATTGGCCCCGCATCAGCTGGGCCCTGCGGCTGGCGGATGTGATCGACATGGATGCCAGCAGGACGCCGTCGATACTGCTTAACACCATCACGGAGCCGGAAAGCTTGATCCAATGGAAAAAGCACTATTGCATCGGTAAATTTAAAATAAGTGAGTCGAAACGTAATCAGTCACAGCTCATATATTTCGTTGGAAAGTGCCCGGATGCTGAAACTGAGCACGCCCTCCGCGAAATGGTGGGTTACACTGATGAAAATCAGCGCATCTTTTCATCAGGCTGGATCAACGAGGAACTGCAGAATGTTCTTGCCGCCCAGGATAGATATGGGGCGGGACGCTCTCCATTGCGCCTGCCAGAGATTGCTTACGCCGACATCTCCGAAAGAAAGGACAACTATGAATACGAGGAGCTGGTCTTCAAACTCCAGCGAGAATCTGTCATGGGGCTGTTCATGGGGGAGGCGTTGTATGGCAGCCCTGACATCTGCCTTCGCGAGCTCGTTCAGAATGCTCTCGACGCCATTCACCTGCGGGAGCTTTTCTGGAAGTGGCACGTTGGGAACTTAGATCTGCCGACCGACAGCCAGAATGCCATTGTGCCCAATGTCAAAACAACACAAGGTGAGAAACTGTGCGTGGAGGTTCGCTGGGGCGAGGAAGAAGTCCATCGCGGTACAGAACAGAAAAAGATGCGTTTCATTGAAGTACGGGATACCGGCGTCGGCATGTCGTTGGAAGCCTTGAAAAGGTATCTCACTCAGGTGGGGCAGAGCTACTATACCAGCCGTACTTTTGCTGAGCAGCGTTATGAAATGCTGCACAACCATGGGCTGGTATGCACGCCGATCAGCCAGTTTGGCATCGGTTTCCTGGCCATCTTCATGCTGACCGACCACGTAGAGATCATCACATGCACCGCGGACCAGAAGTGGAAAATCGACATCCACGGACCTCACTCGTTCATGAAACTCACCCCTCTAACGACCGGCGGCCCGAAGCGAACAGGCACATGGGTGAAGATCTGGGTGAAGGATGGCATTGAGTTCGAACCCTTCAACTGGGCGTCCTTCATTGATAGGCTTCGTTGCTACTTTTATGCTGCTGACAAGGGCTACTCGCCTGCCGACAATACTATTGAACCAGCATGGGCGATTGCTCGCAGTGTGGTATGGCCCCTGCATCCTGTCGTGCTGTTTCCACCTTCTTCCAATGGAGTCCCTTATCGCGACGGAGTACCTATCGACGGAGTCCCTCTTGAAATGAAGGATGGCATCAGCCTCGACGGAGACTTTCACGCCCGCTACCTCCTGCTCAGTCCTGAGCTGAAGCCCAATGTGTTGCGTCCTTGGTTTGACAGGGAATCCAAACCTAGAACCTGGAACCACCGGGACTGGACAGACGGCCCAGACAGCGACCAGCAAAATCCTCTACGCATTCCGACGGGAAGCCGAGTGCGAGTTTTGCTTTTGAGTACGGAAGAGGCTTTTCAGCAGGCCGTTGGCACCTCTGTCCCACCGGTCCCCACCAATCTTGCGGAAGAACTCATCGAGGCGCTTCCCTTCCATCCCAAACGCCGGTCATTTGTGTTGATCAACGGACTCTACCTCACCAACGGGCATGAACTACTCCCCTGGTCGAACATTGAGCCGGGTTTTGGTTCCATCGTCTGGCTTGACCTGCGTGGCGATGCAGCATTGAAGCTTCGCGCGGATCGGAAGGATATTGTGCAAGATCAATCCAAAGTGCGTGAACCAGCCGCCCACGTTCAGGATCTTTGGTTTGACTGGTGGAAATTCGACCAAGATTGGAAGAACATCGCTATCTGGTGTGACGGCGCACAAAGGCGCAAGGCCGATCATGCCATTGAATG
>JAFDYP010000177.1 GCA_018267355.1 Bacteroidota bacterium | reverse complement strand
TTGTCACGCAAAGACACATCGGCCCTCTATGAAGAGGCCCTGCGCACAGGGCAGTCGATAGCCTTATATCGCCTGCCCGGCACCCGCACTGTACAGCATATCTCAGGCGGTGTAGTGCGAAAGCTAAAGGATGGACAAGAGGGCTTCGCCTTCGCGCCATTCGACCCCAAGGCCAAAGCATACTACATCGTCAATGGCAAGGGCGCGACAATGCTTCCGCCGCCTGTCGGCAAACAAAAGGTAGCCAGCAAAACATCCTTTATGAAGCTGGTCAAGAATATCAGCAGCGCGATTCGCACTGGCACCTACGGCAAGATCGTAGCTGCCCGTGCTTTGTCTATCTCAAAGCCATCAGATTTTGATCCGCCTTCATTTTTTGACAAGCTATGCGCTACCTACCCTAAAGCGTTTGTATCTCTCACCATGATACCGGGTGTGGGTCTCTGGATAGGCGCGAGCCCTGAGGTACTGGCTGCACAGCAGGGTGAGAAGCTCACTACTTACTCCCTGGCCGGCACCAAGGCGATAAATGACAAGACTCCCTGGGGCGAAAAAGAAAAACAAGAACAGGCGATCGTCACTGATTTTATCCGAAAGAAGCTGGAGCTACTGCGCGACGTGCAAATAACCGCCAAAGGCCCGGCAACGAGAGAAGCCGGCAGCCTGAAGCATCTGCTTACTACCTTCACTGTCACGGCACCACACCGTGCCCTCTGGCAGCAGGTCGTAAAGTCACTGCACCCCACCCCGGCGGTATCAGGGATACCTCAGGCCAAGTCAGTAAAGTACATTCAACAAGAGGAGGGCTTTGACCGTCGCTTTTATGCGGGCTATCTCGGTCCTGTCGATCGCAATGGGCGTACTGATCTATTCGTCAATCTGCGCTGCATGGAGGTCACTTCCGCGCAACTGATCTTCTACGCCGGCTGTGGGATCACCGCAGATAGCGACCCGGCCAAAGAGTGGGAGGAAAGCGAACGCAAAATAGCTGTCCTCAAAAGCCTGCTATAATGCTTTTCATTATGTTTGCCCCGTCTTATGACACTATAGTATTTTGACCACAGATAAACAGAATATACAGGCCCTCGCAGAAGTATGCCGGATACGTGGTATCAGGCACGTAGTTTTTGCTCCGGGCTCACGATCAGCACCGCTGGTGTTAGCTTTTTCTAAGCTGAAGGATGTGAAGTGTATGGTGGTGCCAGATGAGCGCGTAGCAGGATTCTTCGCTCTCGGCATTGCGCAGCAGCAGCGTTCTCCTGTAGCCATTGTCTGCACCTCGGGTACCGCTGTGCTCAATTTTGCTCCCGCTATCTGTGAAGCATATTATCAGCAATTACCACTGTTGGTCCTGACTGCCGACCGTCCTTCTGACTATATAGGCATCGGCGAAAATCAGGCCATCAACCAGACGGATATCTACCGCAATTACATTAAGGCCAGCTATACATTACCAGAGGCGCCTGCAGAGGCAGCGACCATCGCGGCAAAAGCCATCACAGAAACCACTCGCGGCGGTCATGGCCCTGTGCATATCAATATCCCGCTGCGTGAGCCACTCTATGGTCAGTCGGGGAAAACTTTGACAGTTACCGCGCCGGCACCGGCTTTGCCAAAGCTACCTGTAGCCTCGGTGCCGATCACCCCCCGCACGCTACTCATCTGTGGCATGCATGAGCCGGATGCGGCGCTCTATGAAGTGATACGCAAACTATCTGCTACGACCGGCCTCGTCATCATGACCGAGCCGCTGGCCAATCTGCCTGGGCTCGATACCATTGCGAATGTAGATGCAACCCTGGCGATGATGACTGAAGCTGATGTGGAGCTACTGGCTCCGGATACAGTCATCACGATAGGCAAGCAGATAGTCTCCAAGCGCATCCGGCAGTTCCTGCGCAAAGTGCAACCTGCGCACCACTATCACCTCTCCGATGATAAAGGAGAGTGGAATGGCCTGGGTGCAAAGAAATATCATCATATCATATGTGACACTGTAGCCACGCTATCTGCTTCAGCACCGAAATCATCGGATGTAGCCTTCCGCAATAGCTGGATGTCGCTACATCGCAAGGCTATCGCTAATACCGAGAGATACGGAGCCAACCTACCGCTCAGCGATTGGCAGGTATTTCAGACGCTGGTCCGCACATACCCAAAGGATGCGCATATCCAGTACGGCAACAGCTCACCGATCCGCTACGCCGGATTTTTCCGGCATCGTGCAGATAATACTGTCAATGCCAATCGCGGCACTAGCGGCATAGACGGATCTATGAGTACAGCTGCCGGAGCGGCATTGCTGTACGCGGGCCCTACTATTTGTGTATTGGGCGATGTGAGCTTCCTCTATGATTCTAATGCACTCTGGAACAACTACCTCACCTCACATCTGCGCATCATAGTGATCAATAATGGCGGTGGCAATATCTTCCGCCTGATAGATGGTCCGCAGCGGGTAGAGGGTTTTTCAGATTTCTTTGAAACGAAGCATCAGCTCGGTGCC
>JAFDYP010000176.1 GCA_018267355.1 Bacteroidota bacterium | reverse complement strand
TACATCACGCGGTTGTAAAACAGATATTGGAATCCAAACTCCAGCTCAATATTGCTCTTTGGTTTGAAACGGCACTCCAGATTGGCCTCACCAAAGAATGTCTTATGATCCCGGTAGCTCGTATCCAGCACGCCGCCTCCCTTGTCTGTGACCACCGGTTCACGTATCAGCGCCGGTTTGAAAATGAAATCCCGCACGTAGGAACCATTAAATACGAAGGTCCATTTTTTTATAGGTTTCCAGGTGATCTCTGTGCCAAAGGCCAACTCATGCTGCTCCAGCGAAGATGCAAAGTAGCGCGATGGCAGGCGGAGGGAGTTTTGACGTGGTACAGGTGGCTCAAAGTTCATAAGGCCCTGAAAGATCTTTTCATTTGGAGACGTACGCATGGTAAAGTTCTCTACCCGCTTGAAAAGGAAGGTAGCGCCGATCCCCTTTTTTGAAATGTTGAGGCTGGAGTAGATAGCGCTACCAGCTTTATTCTGTAGCTGGCTCTGGCCATATTGATTCAGGTAGTAGTTGCCTTCTTTCGTCTTGTAGCTACCCTCTATGTACCAGGATATGGGACCGGCCGTGATAGTGTTGTATGCTGTGAAGGCATAGACATTATATTTAGGTACAAAGCGGTCTGCGCTATCCATGCTTTCTATGGCGCTTACCAGCTTGCTTATAGAGCCCTGATCCATGGAGCGATTTACCATACCTATACCTGGCGCTATAGTTACATTACCTTTTGTAAAGTTACCCTCGGCATTGAAGCCCGTTATGATGGGGTTGTAAATGGTAAAAAGGTTTTTTTGTACCCCACTAAAGGCTTTAACGTGCAACATGCCTTTGTAGTCATACTCTACCCGCCCGCCTATCAGTGCATTATCTATTCCCAGCGTGCGCTCTTCATATGTTCGGTATATCATGCCGCAGCCTATCTGATCATATAGATAGCCACCGCTCAGCGTCACGTCTTTAAATTTCTTCTTTAAATAGAAACTGCCGATGCCTACACCAGTATAGGGTGTAGTAGGGTTGCGTAGGATAGAGTTTAGGTAAGCGTCAAAGCGGATACCTGCCTCCAGGTCGTATTTAGTGTTGGTATAGTTCAGGTTAAACCAGATGTCGCTGCCCACCTTATAGTTGTCATAATGCGGCAGGTTGGCAGCGCCGATAGCAGAGTCGCGGATATAGAAGTTAGTATTTGACTGAAAGGAGCCTGATATAAAGCCATGATCCTGACCATATACCGCGGCTACGGCTGCTATTACAAAAAATGTTAGTAGAATCTTGCGCATGAGACTGTGTAACCGCTTATATTAGTAAAGTATTAGCGTGTAAATATTGATAAAAAAACACGATTGGCACAAAACTTGGCTATCTCACCACAAAATCACTAAAATGAAGAATGTCATCGCTCTGGCCGTAATGGTATACTGCATCACTATGTCTGCGCATGCCCAGGGCCAAAAGGGATTGGAAAAGATCATGGGAGAGCGTACGCTCCCCAATGTGACACTCTCTGATGTGAGTGGCAAGAAGGTAAACGTGCAGGACTATGGCAGGACCGGCAAAGTAACTGTATTGGATTTTTGGGCTACGTGGTGTATACCATGCAAGAAGGAACTAAATAATATCAGCGAGGTATATGAGGACTGGCAAAAAAAGTATAACGTAGACATCGTAGCAGTATCTATAGATGACAGCCGCAGCGCGCCTAAAGTAAAACCATATGTAGACGGCCAGCGCTGGACCTACGATGTGCTGCTGGATGTCAATCAGGACCTGAAGCGCCAGCTCAATATCCAGACGGTGCCTTTCACGCTGGTGCTGGACCAGACGGGCAAGATCATCTACGAGCACAGTGGCTATACAGAGGGTGATGAGAATATCCTGGAAGATGCAATAGCTGGACTGGCTACGGCAAAGAAGTAAAGCTACCGGCCAATGGAAATACCAGGGGCTCATGGCAAGAGATCGCGCTACTGGGCTTACTTTTTTTTCTTCGTTCTATACCTGACTTACGCTCTTACCAGTCGTTTTCTCATACCGTATGCATGGCTGCCACCTGCACTTCTATATTGGGCTACATGCTGTTGGGTTTACAGGCAATATCATATTGTAGCAATCACTTTTTGCGCCATCATTAGTCTGGCGCTATCTGTGCTTTTCGTGGCTGTAGCTGTGGCTCTCGCGCTGCTGCTTGTGACCACTTTATCCAAAGGCCTGACTCAAAGTACAATGCCGTTTTGGACAGTGTGGATGGTCGCGGCATTATTTTGCCCTATAGCCCCGATCATGATAGGCGAGAGAGTGATCCGCATGTATGAGCGCATGAGCAGCAATAGCGGGATAAAGTATTAGCCTTATCCTCTCTTCTCTTGCTACTTGGTACTTGTTTTATACTTTTGACTTTGTATCAAAGAAGTAAGACATGGCAAATAATCTACTAGCCGGCAAAAGGGGAATCATATTTGGCGCACTGGACGCAAACTCTATCGCATGGAAGACCGCGCTGAAGGCGCATGAACAGGGAGCAAAGTTTGTGCTGACCAATGCCCCTGTGGCGCTCCGCATGGGTGAGATCAATAAGCTGGCCGAGCAGTGCGGTACTATAGTCATACCTGCAGATGCCATAGTAGTGGAAGACCTGGACAAACTGGTAGCACAAGCAGTAGAGCATCTGGGAGGCAAACTGGATTTCGTCCTCCACTCTATAGGTATGTCTCCCAATGTGCGCAAGGGAAAGATCTATACTGACCTGAACTATGAGTGGTTTCAAAAGACACTGGATATATCTGCACTGTCTCTTCATAAAGTACTGCAGTCATGTATGAAACATGATGCGATCAATGAATGGGGTAGTGTAGTGGCGCTGACATATATAGCCGGGCAGCGTGCCTTCCCAGGGTATGGGGATATGGCGGATGCCAAGGCTACGCTGGAGTCTATCGTGCGCTCCTTTGGCTACTACTATGGCAATGCGAAGAAGGTGCGTATCAACTCTATCTCGCAGTCACCGACCATGACCACAGCCGGATCGGGTATCAAGGGCTTTGATTCATTCTTCGGCTTTGCAGATAAGATGTCTCCGCTGGGCAATGCGAGTGCGGATGCCTGTGCGGACTATACTATTACGCTTTTC
>JAFDYP010000175.1 GCA_018267355.1 Bacteroidota bacterium | reverse complement strand
GGTCCTGTGGTATCTGCGGGTAGTCATCGGCAGCTATGGCATCTATAGTGCGCAAGAGTGTGTGCTTGCCTGCCTCCATTAGTTCATGGTACAGCTCGCCTACGGTCTCATCATCGCGTATAGTGACTTTATCCTGATAGATGATCATGCCTGTGTCTATCTCATGGCGCAGGCGGAAGGTCGTCACCCCCGTTTCTTTTTCGCCATTGATGATGGCCCAATTGATCGGCGCTGCACCTCGGTATTGAGGCAGGAGGGAGGCGTGCAGATTGATAGTGCCGAGCGGGGGCATATTCCAGACAGCCTCGGGCAGCATACGGAAGGCTACTACCACAAAGATGTCTGCCTTTATCTCTCTTAGCTCCTTGAGGAAATGTTCGTTCTTGAGTTTCTCCGGCTGCAGGAGGCGGATACTATGAGCTACGGCATATTTCTTGACCTCAGACTCAGAGAGGTGCATGCCTCGGCCGGCAGGTTTATCCGGCGCAGTGATGACAGCAGCTACCTCATGCTGTGAACGATGCAGGATATCGAGCATCGCTACCGCAAACTCCGGTGTGCCGAGAAAAACGATCTTGAGAGGACGGGGCATGGTCTAAACTATTGCGCGGTAAAGAACGCAAAAGGCGGTTAAATCCCCAAAGAAGACTTAATGCAAAAGCCGCAAAATACAAAAGCCCCATAGCGGGGCTTTGTAGTAATATTGATATCAATACTGATTAGTCAGCAGACTCAGTCTCAGCAGCAGACTGGAACTCCACAGGCACCTTGCTATCTACAGTCAGGGTGATGTGATTGCTCCTCTTGCGCAGGCGGTATGCACGGCCTTGTGGTGCTGGGAGGAAACGCTTCATCGTAGCGCCCTGATCTACAGACACAGACTTGACATACAGCTCATGGCCTTCGTCAGCCTTGAGGTTGTTCTTCTGCTCCCAGTTATTGATAGCAGACAGGAGGAGTTTCTCCAGCTTGCCTGCAGATTCTTTCTTGTGAAACTTCAGTATAGCGAGGGCGTCACCGATTTTCTTGCCACGGATCAGGTCTACTACGAGCCTCGTCTTGCGCGGAGATGATGGGTTGTTCCTCAGTTTTGCTACTGCTTCCATTTTATTATGGTTTATGTTTTTGATCGGTGATTCTCATCACCATTATTTTATCTAATGCTTTGTCCTTACTTTATTACTTCACCTTCTTAGAAGAGTGACCCTTGAAGATACGTGTAGGGCTGAACTCACCGAGCTTGTGGCCTACCATATTCTCCGTCACATATACAGGGATGAACTTCTGTCCATTGTGTACTGCAAATGTGTGGCCTACCATATCAGGGATGATCATAGACGACCTTGACCAGGTCTTGATCACTGACTTCTTATTGCTATTGTTCAGCGTCTCTACCTTTGCGAGGAGGTGATGAGCGATGTACGGTCCTTTCTTTATTGATCTTGCCATTGTCTTACTTTATTATGGTTTGCCTGGATTATTTATTGTTTTGGTTTGCTATAGCACCCTTGCGACGCTGTACGATCACCTTGTCAGATGCCTTGCGTGGTGTACGTGTCTTCTGGCCCTTAGCCTTGATACCGCCACGTGAGCGTGGGTGACCACCAGATGCACGGCCTTCGCCACCACCCATCGGGTGATCGACAGGGTTCATCGCTACCGGCCTAGTACGAGGACGGATACCCATCCAGCGCTTACGACCTGCCTTGCCCAGAGACTGGAGGTTGTGGTCAGGATTTGACACAGAGCCTACAGTAGCCAGACACTGCTTGAGGATCTTGCGGACCTCGCCAGAAGGCAGCTTGATGACTACGAACCTTTCTTCCTTGGCCATGAGCTGAGCGGAAGCACCGGCAGACCTTACGATCACACCGCCGCGGCCAGGATGCAGCTCGATATTGTGGATGATAGAACCCAATGGTATATTCTCCATAGGAAGAGTATTGCCTATCTCAGGAGCAGCACCCTTGCCGGATACTACTGTCTGGCCTACCTTGAGGCCCTGAGGAGCGATAATATATCTTTTCTCACCGCTATTAAACTGGACGAGAGCGATAAATGATGTACGGTTTGGATCGTACTCGATGGTCAGCACTTTGCCCTCGATGCCGAAGTTTTCGCGCTTGAAGTCGATGATACGATAGCGACGCTTGTGGCCACCGCCTGTATAGCGCATGGTCATACGTCCTGATGAAGTACGACCACCAGAGCTCTTCATCGGAGCGAGGAGGCTCTTCTCCGGCTTATTGGTGGTTACTTCTTCAAAGTTTACGAGCGTCGTATGACGGAGGCTCGGTGTGGTCGGTCTGAATTTTCTGATACCCATTTGATTCTTGCTTTGTCTTATCAGCAGTTTTGCTTCTGCTATAATTGTTTAATTAATTAACGCTTAGTCGATTATACAGTGCCGTAGAAGTCGATCTCCTGACCTTCTTTCAGGGTCACGTATGCCTTTTTGAAGGCAGGCTTCATACCGCGGGCGATACCCTGCTTGGTCTGGCGCACTTTCAGTTTGCCTGGTATTACGGCAGTGTTTACGTCTTCTACTTTTACATTGTAGGCGGTCTCTACTGCCTTCTTGATCTGGAGGCGGTTAGCTTCACGGTCTACGCGGAATGCATAGCGGTTGAGCTTTTCTCCCAGTTTGGTAGACTTTTCAGTGATGATTGGTTTGATCAGTATATTGCTCATTGCCTCAGATTAATTAGTTGTTAGTGAAATTAGCTTCCAGTGCCTTGATAGCACCCTCAGTGAGGACTACCTTCTTGGCGTCCATCACATCAAATATACCTACCTGTGTAGCAGGCATTACATTTGTCTTTGCGATATTGCGAGAAGACAGGAAGAGGTTGTTGTTTTCTTCGTTTACCAGAACGAGTGACTTGATGTCAGACAGGTTGAGGCTCTTGAGGATCGCTACGAAGCTCTTGGTCTTAGCTTCAGAGACAGAGAGATTGTCTACTACGATCAGGTTGCCGGCTTTCACTTTGTGAGCGAAGGCGGAGATCTT
>JAFDYP010000174.1 GCA_018267355.1 Bacteroidota bacterium | reverse complement strand
GAAGGTTTTCCAGATTGCCCGCGTAGGTCAGCGCATCCACGTTATAGATCTTCGTATCCGCATACTTATTGACAAACAGCCTCACCACGTGAGAGCCTATGAATCCGGCACCGCCGGTGATGAGTATCTTCTTCATGTTGTTTATTGCTTTTGTATATCACCATAGCCCTGCGCTACCACAGTGCCATGCGGATCCCTGAATACATAATAGAGCCGGTATAATCCGGAAGATAAGCCTGATATATCTATCGTCTTGATGGTGTAGCCAGAGCCCACCGAGAAATCAAAACTCTTCAACACCAGCAGCTTTTGATCGACTAGCAGCCATTGGCTCGCGTATACGGTATAGTAGTTATTGACGATATGAATGACAAACGGACCTATAGCAGGATTGGGATATGCTGTGATCGAGCTATTAAAATGAGATTCCGTAGCGCCACTGACCGATGTATAGGGGGTGGTATTGAAAGTATTCAAGACAATATCCGGGATTGCCGCATCAGTTTTCCAATCTGAAGTATCGGCAGCGCCTACCAGGTTGCCATTCTCATCTCGCGCGGTATATCCTGATATGGTGATGTCATTACTTTTTTTGCAAGCAGAAAGACCTATCGCCATAAGGGTAAGAGCGACCGCAGCCACTCCCAACCTCCTTATGATAAATGCTTTTCTCATTTTTGGTAATTCCTGACTCTTGGTTCTTGGCTCAAAACTTCTTACAATGACCAATACTTGATCCCCGCTATCTTCTTACGCAGGTCGCCCTTCACATCTACCAGTATGCCATCCGGCTTCATGATAGACTTAAAGTAAGCCTCGTCGAGCGCCGCGAACTTGTCATGATTTACGGCTACGATCACCGCGTCATAGTCCTTTGCCAGATCAGTGGTCAGCACCTCACCATACTCATGCCGAAATTCTTCATTATCAGCATACGGATCGGTGACCTCTACGTGTACATGATATTCTTTGAGGGCCTTGATCACATCTACCACTTTAGAGTTGCGGATATCAGATACATTCTCCTTGAAGGTAGCCCCCATCACCAGCACCTTGGTGTGTGCTATCGTCTTGTCCAGTTGTATGAGTTGCTGCACCAGCTTTTTGGCTATGCGTGCGCCCATATCGTCATTGATGCGGCGGCCTGCGAGGATAACCTCAGACTTGTAGCCCAGCTCTTCTGCCTTGTAGGTCAGGTAGTATGGATCGACACCGATACAGTGGCCACCCACCAGCCCCGGGAAGAACTTGAGGAAGTTCCACTTAGTACCTGCCGCCTCCAGCACCTCATAGGTGTTGATACCCATTTTATCAAAGATGCAGGACAGCTCATTCATCAGCGCGATATTGACGTCACGCTGCGTATTCTCTATGATCTTGGCAGCTTCTGCTACCTTGATAGAGCTGGCGCGGTGCGTACCAGCCTTGACTACGATCTCGTATGTTTTGGCTATAGTGTCCAGAGACTCAGCATCACAGCCGGAGACCACCTTGGTGATCTTGGCCAGCGTATGTTCTTTATCACCCGGGTTGATACGCTCCGGCGAGTAGCCGAGCTTAAAGTCCAGACCCATCTTCAGGCCGCTCACCTGCTCTATCACGGGCAGGCAGTCATCCTCTGTGCAGCCAGGGTATACCGTAGACTCAAACACCACGTAGTCGCCCTTCTTCAGCACCTTGCCTATCGTTGTCGAGGCAGATAGTACGGGCTTCAGGTCCGGTACATTGTGGGAGTCCACAGGTGTAGGCACGGCCACTATAAAGAAGGAAGCTTCCCTCAGATCCTCCAGATCAGATGTAAACTTGATATCGCAACCTTCAAACGCCTCCTTCTCCAACTCGCAGCTAGGATCTATACCCTGCTTCATCATCTCCACTCGCTTTGGATTGATGTCAAATCCGATCACGGATATCTTTCTGGCAAACTCCAGTGCGATAGGCAGGCCTACGTATCCCAGTCCTATCAGGGCCAGTTTCTTTTCTTTATTGAGTAGCTCTTGATACATTTTTTATTCAGTGGGGTTGTTTTGTATTGTCGACCGTTTTCATGATACAACGTCTAAATAGCCGAATACATTTTGAACCAAATAGAACACATAGAAATTCAAATCACAGGGCCCGAGAGTTATTACTATCCTTTGCGTTTTCGCGCCTCTGCGGTTAAACCTGTATTAAGAAACCCGCCTCACAGCGCCATCCTTTAGCTCATATACTTGTCCGCTTTCTTCGCACGTCGCCTTTCCATTGGTATCAAAAGTCAGCCTGTGACCATACTCGCTCATCCAGCCCAGCTGGCGCGCAGGGTTGCCTACCAGCAGCGCATATGCGGGCACAGTCTTGGTCACTACCGCGCCGGCGCCTATGAAGGCATACTGCCCGATGTCATGACCGCATACGATAGTGGCATTCGCACCGATGCTCGCTCCCTTGCCCACATGCGTCTTAGCATATTGGCCGCGGCGGTTCACGCCGCTGCGAGGATTCGTTACATTGGTGAATACACAAGACGGCCCAAGAAATACATCATCCTCACAGGTCACACCCGTATAGATAGATACGTTATTCTGCACCTTTACATTATTGCCAAGTACTACGTCAGGAGATACGACCACATTCTGGCCTATATTGCAGCCACGGCCCAGCGTGCAGCCGGGCATGATGTGGCTGAAGTGCCATATCTTGGTCCCCTCACCTATGGTACAGCCCTCGTCTATGATGGCCGTCTCATGTGCGTAGTAGTTATTTGCTGCCATTGATAAAATCCCTGTGACCGGCAAAGAGCTCTTCTTTGCTCAGCGTTTTGAAATAGTCATAGGTGATCTTCAGCCCCTCTGCACGCTTCACCTTAGGCTCCCAGCCCAGTATTTCGCGTGCCTTGGTGATATCCGGCTTGCGCTGCTTAGGGTCATCCTTTGGCAGCTCGAGTGATATGAGTTTCTGGCTGGAATTGGTCAGTTTGATGATCTCCTCACCAAATTCTTTGATCGTGATCTCCTCAGGGTTGCCTATGTTCATAGGCTGCACATAGTCACTCAGCAGCAGGCGGTAGATACCCTCCACGAGGTCTGCCACATAGCAGAAAGAACGCGTCTGGCTACCATCGCCAAACATAGTGAGGTCCTCCCCTCTCAGCGCCTGACCTATAAAGGCCGGCAGTACGCGACCGTCATTCAGCCTCATACGTGGGCCATAGGTATTGAAGATGCGGATGATACGCGTCTCCAGTCCGTGATAGGTATGATATGCCATCGTGATAGCCTCCATATAGCGCTTGGCTTCATCATATACACCACGCGGGCCTACAGGGTTCACATTGCCCCAGTAGTCCTCCGTCTGCGGGTGTACCGTCGGGTCGCCATATACCTCAGAGGTAGATGCCACGAGGATACGAGCCTTCTTGACCCGCGCCAGGCCGAGCAGGTTGTGCGTACCCATAGCGCCCACCTTCAGGGTCTGGATAGGTATCTTGAGATAGTCTATCGGGCTGGCCGGTGAGGCGAAGTGCAGGATATAATCCAGATCACCGGGCACGAAGACAAATTTCGATACATCATGGTGATAAAATTCAAAATTCTCCAGCTTGAAAAGGTGCTGGATATTGCGCAGGTCACCTGTGATGAGATTATCCATCGCTATCACGTGGTAGTCTTCTGCTATAAAGCGGTCGCACAGGTGCGACCCGAGGAAGCCCGCAGCTCCCGTGATCAGTATCCTCTTTCTTGCTTTGCTCATTCTACAGTTTTTCTGCCTACGCTATAATAGTAAAATCCGCACTCTTTCATCTCCGTCAGGCTATACAAATTTCGCCCGTCGAATATTACCTTTTCTTTAAGAGCCGCTTTGACCTTTTCAAAATCCGGTGAGCGGAAGGTGTTCCACTCGGTAGCGATCACCAGAAAATCGGCGCCTGTCAGTGCATCATACTGATCTTTGGCAAAGTATACCTTGTCACCGTATTGCTGCTTCACATGGCCCATAGCCTCAGGGTCATAGGCACGCACCTCAGCGCCGCGGCTGCGCAGCTCATCTATCAGGTAGAGCGCCGGTGCCTCACGCACATCATCTGTATTTGGCTTGAATGCCAGACCCCACAGTGCTATTGTTTTTCCCTTCACATCAGGGTATTTCTCCAATATTTTAGCCAGGAAGAGCTTGCGCTGATCGTAGTTCACCTTCATCACCGAGTCAAGTATCGCAAAGTTGTAGTCATTCTGCGAAGCGGTCTGGTGCAGCGCCTGCACATCCTTAGGGAAACAGCTACCACCATAGCCGAGACCCGGGAAGAGGAACCTCTTGCCTATGCGGCTGTCAGTACCTATACCTCGGCGTACCTGGTCTACGTCTGCGCCTACGCGCTCGCAGAGGTTAGCTACTTCATTCATAAATGAGATTTTGGTAGCCAGGAAAGAGTTCGCTGCATACTTCGTCATCTCCGCAGAGCGCTCATCCATAAAGAGGACCGGGTTGCCCTGGCGTACAAACGGCTCATACAGGTGGCCCATCACTTCCTGCGCCTTGTCAGAAGAAGTGCCTACTACCACACGCTCCGGTTTCATAAAGTCCTCCACAGCTACACCCTCGCGGAGAAACTCCGGATTGCTCACCACGTCAAACTCTACCTTGGCACCCTTGGATACCTCAGCGCGCACTTTATCAGCAGTACCTACCGGCACGGTGCTCTTGTCTACTATCACCACATACTGGTGCAGCAGCGGGCCGAGGTCTTTGGCTACACCGAGTATGTACTTCAGGTCAGCGCTGCCGTCCTCACCAGGAGGAGTAGGGAGTGCAAGGAAGATGATCTTTGCATCCTTGATACCTTCTGCCAGGCTGGTGGTAAATTTCAACCTGCCCTCTTTCTTATTGCGCTCAAAGAGTACATCCAGCTCAGGCTCATAGATCGGCAGTTGGTTGTTATTGAGCATATCTATCTTGGACTGATTGATATCGATACAGGTCACATCGTTGCCCGTCTCTGAGAAACACGTGCCGGTCACGAGGCCTACGTATCCTGTACCTACTACTGCTATCTTCATTTATTTTGCTTTTGGTTTGGGTTGTTTATTTATTGAATAATGTCTTTGGCTGCTGAGATGATATAGTCTTGCTGGTCCCTCGTCATCTCTGTGTGTATAGGCAATGATAATACACATTCGCTCAATCTGATAGAGATCGGGAAATCTGCATCGGAGTATCGCGGGGATTTGTAGGCGTTCTGCCGGTGCATAGGAGACGGATAGTACACCATAGTGGGTATACCCCTCTGCTCAAATGCCTTTCTGGCTGCTACTCTGTCAGTGCCCGGCTTCAGCGTCAGCGTATACTGATGAAATACATGTGTAGAGTTCGCCGCCCTCACCGGGATCGTAGCATTTTGCAGCGATGCCAGCTGCTCGTCATAATATGCGGCCGCACTCTGCCGCGCAGTACAGTACTTGTCGAGGTATTTTAGTTTCACATCCAGTATAGCAGCCTGCAGATTGTCCAGACGACTGTTGCAGCCTATATCATCAAATACATATTGTGATGACTGTCCGTGATTGGCTATCATTTTGAGACGTTTGGCCAGGGCATCGTCATTGGTGAAGATCGCTCCGCCATCGCCATAGCAGCCGAGGTTCTTACTAGGGAAAAATGATGTGGTGCCTATCTGGCCTATCGTACCGGCACGTTGTTTTTTCCCGTCAGGGAAAGTATAGTAGGCCCCTATGGCCTGGGCCGTATCTTCTATCACGTAGAGGTGATGCCTCTGTGCTATCTCCATGATCGGAGCCATATCTGCGCACTGGCCAAAGAGATGCACCGGCACGATGGCCCTGGTAGCGGACGTGATGGCCTTCTCTATCGCCTCCGGCGAAATATTAAAAGTCAGCGGGTCTACCTCTACCAGCACGGGTGTCAGCCGCAGCAGGGCTATCACCTCTGCGGTGGCCGCGTAGGTAAAGTCTGCCGTGATCACCTCATCTCCCGGCTGGAGGTTCAGCGCCATCATGGCTATCTGCAGGGCATCGGTACCATTGGCGCAGGGTACTACATGCTTCACATCCAGATAGGCGGCCAGGTTCTTTGTAAAGGATTCCAATGCCGGGCCACCTATGAAGCGCCCCGTATCGATGACCGTGTGTATAGCGCTGTCTATTTCAGATTTGATATGCTGGTATTGGCCGATGAGATCGACCATCTCTATTTTGTTCATCATCGTTAAAAAGGGGAGTCCAAAAATAATATTTTTACCTTTATTGCCTAAAGTAGCTGTATGCATCGCCTCCGGGTTCTATTGACTTTTGCCATCTTGCTTAGCCTTTATAATCAATCATTTGCACAGAATGACTCCCTTCTTATAGCCCGTATAGAGCGCTCAGAGTTTATGAAAAAACGTGCCCGGACTACCAATAATGCCGTTCTGATCAGTATTTCCTACTCTGCACTCATACCCGTAGGAGAGCTAAAGCAGCGATTTGGTTTTTGCAATAGTGTAGCCCTCAATCTGAGCTATAAGATGAATCACAACTGGCTACTGGGCGTAGAGGGGGCCTATCTCTTTGGCTCCCGGGTCAAGGAAAACCAGATCCTCGCACCTGTCAGCACTTCTACGGGCCAGTTTATACAGGCCACGGGAGACCTGGGCGATATCAACCTGGAGATGAGTGGCTTTGAGCTGGCGCTGCGCACGGGCAAGATATTCAAGCTGTCTGACAAGCATCCGAACTCCGGTATCCTGCTGACGCTCGCACCGGGATTCATACAGCACAAGATATGGATACGTGCCACCAAAGATTCCTATAAGCAGTTTGACACTGACTACAAGACCGGCTACGACCGCCTCACCAATGGTTTTATGCTGCAAGGACAGCTGGGATACCTCTACCTCGAGCGCAAAAAGTACCTTAATTTTTATGGCGGCATAGAGTATACTCTGGGCATCACCCAAAACCGGCGTGCGTGGAACTTCTTCGACTCCACAGGTGGTATAGGCGGGCCTGATAGCCACACCAGGCTGGACATGTTCATCGGATTCAAAGTAGGCTGGATCATCCCTGTCTTTATCAATGAGGATACTGAGGAATACTACAGATAAAACCTTAAAAGCGAACCACTGCGGCTATATATCTTCTTTTACGACCTTTTCATCCTGCTATACCGGGCGGCTATACTGGTATCGTCGCCATTTTCTGCCAGGTCACGGCGGTGGTCTCTCGGCCGTGACAAGCTATTTGCGCGCCTGCGCAATAACATGAAAAGCCTGCATGGCAAAAAAGTGTGGGTGCACTGTGCCTCCCTGGGTGAGTTTGAGCAGGCACGCCCCCTCATAGAGATGATACGACAGCGAGACCCCGCGATGAAGATATTGCTTACCTTCTTCTCCCCGTCAGGATATGATGTGCGCCGCTACTACGAGGGGGTAGACTACGTATCGTACCTGCCTATAGACAATGCGGTCAATGCCGTCAAGTTTATCCGTACTGTCAGACCTGACCTCATCATCTGGGTCAAATATGAGTATTGGTATCATTTCCTGCGGCAACTTTATATCAGAAACCTGCCGGTCATATTGGTATCTGCTGTCTTCCGGCCTGATCAGCCTTTCTTTCGCTGGTATGGCGGCCTGCACCGCGAGATGCTCGGCTATTTCCGCCACATCTTTGTACAAAACGAATCATCTCGTGAGTTATTGGCAGGGCTGGGCTTTGCGGCAGAGGTGTGTGCCGATACACGCTTTGACAGGGTGGCAGCTATAGCCGCGCAGCGCAAAGAGTATGACACCATTGCAGCATTCAAGGGTGACAAAAAACTGATCGTAGCCGGCAGCACATGGAGTAAAGATGTGGACCTCATAGCCCGGCTCAT